>NZ_BAAHAF010000175.1:0-5721 GCF_054777815.1 Angustibacter speluncae
GCGCCGGCGCGGTCGGCGGGTGCGCCCGGACTCGGCGCGCGAGCGGGCGGCCTGGGCGAGCACCGACGCGAGCAGCAGGCAGAGCACCAGCGCGACCGCGCCGGCGACGGCCGCGGTGCGGGCGACGGCCACCAGCTGCGACTGCTGCACCGGCCCCTCGACGAACACCACGTTCTCGGGGGTGGTGGCGGCGACCCGGCCGGCGGCGACGTCCTGCCGCTCGCGCGCCCGGTCGAGCCGGTCCTGGGCGGCGTCGCGGTCGGCGGTCAGCTGGTCGTACTCGGTGAGCAGCGGCACGTAGGTGGGCAGGGTCGCGCGCGCCCGGTCGGCCTCCGCGGCCAGCTCGCGGGCCCGGGACGAGTCGCCGGACGCGAGCGCGTCGACCCGGCGGGCGTCGAGGGTGTTCAGCTGGGTGAGCAGCGACTGGTACGCGCGGCCCGGGTCGGCCACGCCGGTGCGGGTGCCGAACTCGGTCAGCGCCGCGTCGGCGGCGGCGACCTGCTCCTGCGCGCGGGCCACGGCCGACTCGGCCTGCACCACCTCGCCCTGGAACACCTGCTCGAGGGTGGCGGTGGTGACGGCGCGCAGCACCGGCTCGACGTCGTCGCGGTCGGGGGAGGCGAACCGCACGACCAGCGAGGTGCTCTCGCCGGAGCGCGACACCTCGAGGTCGCGGCCGAGCCGCCGCTCCGGCACGCCGGTCTCGTCCGAGACCCGCGCGAGCAGCGGCGCCCCCGTCGCGATCGCCTGGAACGCCGAGACGTACTCGTTCGAGTTGACGCCGCCGGACCCCTGCGACGACGGGGTCGCGCCCGTGACCACCGGCTGCACCGTCGCGGTGCCCGTCCAGGTCGGGGGCTGCTGCAGCACCCAGGCGCCACCGGCGGCCGCCGCCAGCAGCGGTACCAGCACGATCCACCACAGGTGGCGCGCGCGCGTCACGTACTCGAGCGTCTCCACGTCCGTCCCCACCGTCGTCCTCGCGGCTCCCACCGCACCGGTCGTCACGCTACCTGCCGGGCGGCGGCGCCCGTCCGGCGTCCGGGGGAACCACCCGTCCCGCCGCCCGCGTCACCCGGCCGGGCGACCGCCGGCCCGGTGACCACCTGCCGGGCGACCGCCGGCCCGGCGCCCGCCGCGGCGGCGCAGCACCGAGCGCGCGAGCGCCCGGTCCTCCTCGGGGACCCCGAGCAGCAGCAGCGTGCCTCCGAAGGCGAGCAGCACCAGCGGGCCGCCCACCAGCGCCGCCGGCACCCAGTCGTCGGTCAGCGCCCGCACCACGAGGGCCACCGCCGCGGCCGGCAGCGCGGCGAGCGAGACCCGGCCCCACCCGGCGCCTCGGGGGACCATCCCGAGCGAGCGCACCTGGGCCAGCTTCGCGAGGTTCACCAGCACCAGCGCGGTGCTCCAGGCGATCGCCGCCCCGAGCACGCCGGTCACCGGGACGAGCAGCAGCGTCAGCACGACGTGCAGCACCAGCGCACCGATGTTGTCGGCCATCGACAGCACCACCCGGCCCGACATCGTCAGCACCGTCCCGCACGGCCCCGCGGCCGCGCTCACCAGCTGGCCGAGCGCGAGCACCACCGTCACCGCGGCGGCGTCCGGGTAGGACGGGCCGAAGAAGCCGAGCAGCTGCGGCGCGAGCACGAGCAGCAGGACGAAGGCCGGCGCCGACAGCGTCACGATCCAGCGGGTGGCGCTGCCGTACGCCTCCTGGGCCCGGGCGAGGTCGCCGCGGTGGTGCAGGTGCGCCATGTGCGGGGTGAAGGCGGCGTTCACCGGCGCCATCACGAACACGGCGAGCGTGACCAGCCGGGTCGCGACCGAGAAGGTGCCGACGTCGTCCTGGGTGGCGAGCACGCCCAGCAGCAGGGTGCCGGTCCAGATCAGGCCGTTGGCCGCGAGGTTCGAGACCCAGCTGACCGCGGAGAACTGGAGCATCGCCCCGGGCTCGTAGCGGGCGGGGGCGGGCTCGAGCCCGCGTCGCGCGCGCCGCACGAGCCGCAGCAGCCACCAGCCGGCGGCGCCGGCGGCGACCCAGGCGGTGAGCGCGCCCACGGCGAGCGCGTCGACGAAGTCGCCGCCCGCCGCCAGCACCGCCACCCCGAGCAGGCATCGCGCGACGGGTTCGCCGATGCGGCCGACCAGCGTGAACGGGCGCTGCGTCCGCCAGCCCTGGGTGGCCGACAGCAGCGCCTCGGTGAGGGTGAGGGCGGGGACGGTCACCGCGACGACGAGCAGGCCGCGGCGCAGGGCGGGGTCGTCCATGACGGCGGCGACCGCGGGTGCCGCGAGGGCGAGGCCGGTGCCGGCCACGAGCGCGACCAGCGCCGTGACGCCGAGGCCGAGGCGCAGCGTGCCGCGCAGCCGGCCCAGGTCGCGGTCCGCGAGCGCCGTCGCGACGTAGCGCGTCAGGCCGGCGCGCAGGCCGGCCATCGACAGCAGGGTCAGCAGCGACAGCACCGCGTAGCAGGTGGTGTAGCGCCCCACCTCGTCCGCGCCGGACCTCGCCAGCACCGTGAACACCACGAACAGGGAGAGCTGGGACGTGAACGCGCCGACCAGGTTGAGCAGGCTGCTGCGCCCCATCCGGGTGCTGACGGCGGCGCGCCCGTCCGCCCCGTCCGGCGGCTCGGGCGCGCGGTCGGGCGCGCGGTCGGCGTCAGTCTCGCCGGGCACGGGCGATCGCGGACGCGGCGGCCACCAGGGCGACCAGCGGCCACATGCTCACGACGTTGGACATCAGGTTCGCCCCGATGCTGCCCACCGAGAAGCAGGCGGCGACCCCGAGGGCGCCGGCGCCGACCGCGTGCTCGAGGGTGCCGCGGGCGCTGCGCCGCAGCGCCTGCCAGCCCGTCCGCAGCATGAGCAGGTGGATCGACAGGTACGCGACCAGCCCCAGCGCGCCGGTCTCGACGAGCGCGCGGACGACGTCGCCGTGCGGCTTCTTGGCCTCGTCGGTGCGCAGCTCGGTGGTGCCGAGCCCGATGCCGGTCACCGGGTTCTCCTGGACGAGCGGCACGACCTCGGCCCAGTAGTCGAGGCGCCAGCGCAGGCCGTTGCCGTCCTCCTCCGACTCGACCGACAGCGCCGCGTAGCGGGCGCCGAGGTCGGGCACCGCGGCGAAGGCGAGCAGGCCGGCGACGACGAGCACGACCAGGGTGCGGACCCGGCGCTGCGCGATCGCGACCACGACGACGCCGACGACCGCCGCCGCCACCGCCGCGCGGGTGAGGGTCAGCGCGAGGAACGCGGTCGACAGCGCGAGCACCAGCGCCATCGGCAGCTTGAGCCGCCGCTCGAGCGCGGGGTAGAGGGCGATGCCGAACACGATCATCACCGCGAGGAACCGCGCGAAGGTGTTGGACTGGTCGAACGGGCCGGTCAGCCGCAGCAGCCCGCTGCCCTCCTCGGTGGGCGGGTTCCCGAGCAGGTAGCCGAGCACCGTGTACCCGAGGGGCACCGCCAGGCCGGCGTAGACCGCCGCGATCACGCGCACGAGCGAGCCGCGGTCGGTGACGAGCTGCTCGACCACCACGAACATCGTGACGATGCTGAGCAGGCGCAGCACCTCGACCGCACCCGCCTGCGGGTGGTCGGAGCCGAGCACGCTGATGACGGCCGCCGCCCCGAACACCAGCAGGGCGGTGCGCAGCGGCGAGCCGCGCAGCGACCGCCCGGACGCGGCCTGCGCCGCCAGCCAGGCGAGCGCGGCCACGAGCAGCAGCACCGACAGCAGGCTGGCCGGGTCGAGCCAGCGCTCGACGCCGGAGTCGCCCCGCGACAGCTTCACCAGGTCGAGGCTGGAGCGGGCGGCCAGCGCGACCAGGACGAACGACGAGAACCGGGTGAGCGCGAGGGCGCCGAGCGCGAGCGCACCGGCGAGGGCGAGCGGGAGCACCGCCTGGGCGCGGTCGCCGTCGAGCAGGCCGACGGCGCTCACCACCGCGGCGGGCACGACGGCGAGGGCGACGACGACGCGGGCGGCCAGCGCGAGCCGCGGGTGGGCGGGTCGTCCGGCGTCACCCGCGGCGGGGTCCGGTGCGGGCTCGTCGGCCGGGACGGGTGGGCGCACCTGCGTCGAGCTCACGCGCACCTCCGGTCGCCGGTCGCGGCACCACCTGCCGGCGCCGTCGTCAGGGTAGCCGCGCGGACGCCGCCGCCGGCGGCGCGCGGGGGAGGACCACCGGACCGGGCGAGCGGGTCCGTCCGCATGCCGGAGCGCCTGGGCGGTGGGGGGCGCGGTCGCGTCTAGGCTCGGGCCCGACGAACGCAGACCGAACCGAGGAGACACCGTGGCCATCATCGAGGCCGTCGGCGCGCGCGAGATCCTGGACTCGCGCGGCAACCCCACCGTCGAGGTCGAGGTCGCCCTCGACGACGGCACCATCTCGCGCGCGGCCGTGCCCTCGGGTGCGTCGACCGGCGCGTTCGAGGCGGTCGAGCGCCGCGACGGCGACGAGTCCCGCTACCTGGGCAAGGGCGTGCAGGACGCCGTCGAGGCCGTCCTCGACACCATCGGCCCCAAGCTCGTCGGCTTCGACGCGCACGAGCAGCGCCTGGTCGACCAGGAGATGCTCGACCTCGACGGCTCCGACAACAAGGGCACGCTGGGCGCGAACGCGATCCTCGGCGTCTCGCTCGCCGTCGCCAAGGCTGCCGCCGAGTCGGCCCGCCTGCCGCTGTTCCGCTACCTCGGGGGGCCGAACGCGCACGTGCTGCCCGTCCCGATGATGAACATCCTCAACGGTGGCGCGCACGCCGACTCCGGCGTCGACATCCAGGAGTTCATGGTCGCCCCGATCGGCGCACCGTCGTTCAAGGAGGCGCTGCGCTGGGGCGCCGAGGTCTACCACTCGCTGAAGTCGGTGCTGAAGTCCGAGGGCCTCGCCACCGGTCTCGGTGACGAGGGCGGCTTCGCCCCGTCGGTGCCGAGCAACCGCGCCGCGCTCGAGCTGATCGCCCGCGCCGTCGAGAAGGCGGGCTACGACCTGGGCACCGACATCGCGCTCGCGCTCGACGTCGCCGCCACCGAGTTCCACGCCGACGGCTCGTACACCTTCGAGGGCGAGCAGCGCACGTCCGAGCAGATGACGGCGTACTACGCCGAGCTGGTCTCGTCCTTCCCGATGGTGAGCATCGAGGATCCGCTGTCCGAGGACGACTGGGACGGCTGGAAGGCGCTGACCGCCGAGCTCGGCGGCAAGGTGCAGATCGTCGGCGACGACCTGTTCGTCACCAACCCCACCCGGCTCGCGCGCGGCATCGGCGAGGGCGCGGCCAACGCGCTGCTGGTGAAGGTGAACCAGATCGGCTCGCTCACCGAGACCTTCGATGCCGTCGCCCTCGCCCACCGCAACGGCTACTCCTGCATGATGAGCCACCGTTCCGGCGAGACCGAGGACACCACGATCGCCGACCTCGCCGTCGCCACCGACTGCGGGCAGATCAAGACCGGCGCCCCGGCCCGGTCCGAGCGCGTCGCCAAGTACAACCAGCTGCTCCGCATCGAGGAGGAGCTCGACGACGCCGCCCGCTACGCCGGCGCCCAGGCCTTCCCGCGGTTCGCCGCGCGCAGCCAGGGCTGAGCCCCGTGCCCGCCCGCCGTCCGCCCACCCCGAGGAGCACCGCCTCCTCGGGGTCGGGCGCGCGCGGGCGGCGGCCGGAGCAGGCGCGTCCCCAGCAGGCGCGCCCCGCGCAGGCCAGGCCCGAGGCGGT
>NZ_BAAHAF010000176.1:0-20533 GCF_054777815.1 Angustibacter speluncae
CGGCGTGCAGCACCCACAGCCACAGCAGCACCGCCACCACGCCGCCGACGCCGACGAGCCCGCCTGGCGCGAGCTGGTCGGCGCCTACCGCCGCGCCGGCACGAGCGACCTGCCCGCCGCGCCGGGCGTGCACGACCAGCTCGCCCGCCGCTTCCCGCCGCCCTCGCGCCGCGGCCTCGTCGTCCTGCTCACCGGACTGTCCGGGTCGGGCAAGTCGACCGTCGCCCGGCACCTCGTCGACCGGGTCGAGGCGCTCGGGCGCCGGACGTCGCTGCTCGACGGCGACCACGTGCGGACGGTGCTGTCGGCGGGCCTGGGCTTCTCGCGCGAGGACCGCGAGCGCAACGTGCTGCGGATCGGCTACGTCGCCGCCCAGGTCGCCCGCCACGGCGGCGTCGCGGTGTGCGCCCCGATCGCGCCGTACGCGTCGACCCGCGCCGAGGTGCGCCGGACGGTCGAGGCCGAGGGCGGCGACCTGGTGCTGGTGCACGTCAGCACCCCGCTGGCCGAGTGCGAGCGCCGCGACGTCAAGGGGCTGTACGCGCGCGCGCGGGCCGGCGAGGTGCCGCTGTTCACCGGCGTCAGCGACCCCTACGAGGAGCCCGACGACGCCGACCTGGCCGTCGACACCTCCGACCTGACCGAGGCGCAGGCCACCGACCGCGTGCTCGACCTGCTGCGCGACCGGGGCTACCTGCCGCCCTCCTAGCCCGCTGCGTGCGGGCGGCTACGGCGTCGCGACGACGTCGTCGACGGACACCGTCACCGGCCCGTTGGTGGCGCTGCCGCTGACGTAGGTCGACAGCGTGATGCTGCCGGCCACCTGCAGGCCGGCGGTCGAGTCGCTCGCCGTGGTGGTCCACGCCGCGGGCTCCGGCGTCCCCTCGCGCCAGACCTTGAGGCGCAGGGTCGTCGGCGAGGTGCCCGTGACCTGGGTGCGCACCCGCACCCGGTCGCCCGGCGCGAACGCGCCGGGCACGGTGACGGTGGGCGAGACCAGCGTCTCGGTGCCGGAGGCGTTGGCTCGGACCAGGCTCACCTTCAGCCCGGTCGTCTGCCACCAGATCTTGGAGCGGTAGTCGCCGGCACCGGTCACCCGTCGGGCCCGCACCCAGAGCATCGAGCCGCTCCCCGTGGGCGCCTTGTCGACCGTGGTCGTGAGCAGCAGGTCCGTCGAGGTGGTGTCACCCGGTCGCAGCGCCGCGCTCGAGCCGGCGCCCGCACCGGCGGTGAGGCGACCGACGCCGCCCGCGACCGACGCCGTGCCCGTCGTCACCCAGGGCCCGCCGACGTCTGCCGACCCCCACCCGGTCGCGACGGTGCGCTGGAAGGCGTCGGACGCGAACGCGGCCGCACCGGAGGTGACCACGACCTCGCGCGTCGCGGTGTGCTGGGCCCCGTCGTCGTCGGTGACCGTGAGGCCCACCTGGTAGGTACCCGGTGCCGCGTAGGTGCGCGTCGGCGACGGGCCGGTGCCGGTGCCGCCGTCGCCGAACGTCCAGTCGTACGAGGCGATCGTGCCGTCGGGGTCGGTCGAGCCCGCGCTGCTGAAGGTGCACTGCAGGCCCGCGCACGACGGGGCCGCGACGACGGCCTGCGGCGGCTGGTTGCCGGTCGGCGCCGTGATCGTGAACGCGTCGGAGTACGTGCCGGTGGCGGCGACGAAGCGCGCGGTCAGGCTCGTCGGCTGCAGGTCGAGGTCGAGCACGCCGTACGACGGGGACGCGCCGACGCCCGACCAGGCCGCGAAGTACCCCGCCTCGGTGTCGTCGAGGTGCACCGAGCGCAGCGGCACGCCGCCGGTGCCCACGGTGGCGAACACCGCGCCCGCACCCTTGACCAGCGCGGCGTCGTCGTCGACCACGCAGTCGGCGTCGTAGCCACCGACCTGGACGGTGGCGCAGCCCGCGCGGTGCGCCAGCTGCTTGCTGCGCTGGTACAGGTGCTCGTGCCCGCTGAGGACGAGGTCGACCCGCTTGCTCACCAGCAGGTTCATCAGGTCGGCACCCATCGGGCAGGAGTACTCGCCCATGCTCTGGCACGGCATGTGCGCGCCGACCACGACCCACGGGATGCCGGCCGACCGGGCGCCGTCGATCGCCGCCGCGGTCCAGGCGTACTCGGCGCTGCCGGCCGCGTAGCCCTGGAGGCCGGCGGGGTAGGTGAGGCCCGGGGAGATCATCAGCACCCGCGCGACCGGCGCCCCCTGCGGCACGTCGACGTAGTACTGGCGGCCGTACGTGCCGACCACGCCCGGCAGCTGGTTGGGCAGGCAGGCCGAGAAGTCGTTGATGTTGCCGTTCTGGCCGTTGCTCTCGTGGTTGCCCGCGAGCAGCTCGAACGGGAACCCGGCGCCGACGCGCTGGGTGACGAAGTCGCACCACTGCTGCTCGGCGCCGGTGGCGCCGTACGACAGGTCACCCAGCGCGAGGTGGGCGTCGGGGGCGATGTCGGCGACCTTCGTCAGCGTCGCGGCCGTGTTCGTCGTCGAGCTGAGGTCACCCGCCGCGGTGAGGTGGAACGACCCCGCCTCGGCCTGCACGGCCGGGGCACCGGCCGTGGCCAGCAGCAGGGCGGGGACGACGACGGCGCCCAGCAGGGCATGACGGACTCGCACGGTGCACCTCCGGCGCGCAGGGTGCTGCCGAGGGTCCCACCCGACGACGTCCGCGCGGCACCGGCCGAACGGACGACCCCGGTCAGCCCGCGGGCTCGGTGATCATGCCCGCGGCGACCGTGCGCTTGGTGCCCTCGTCGATCAGGACGAAGCCGCCGGTGGCGCGGTTGCGGGAGTAGTCGTCGCACAGCAGCGGCTGCGTCGTGCGCAGCTTGACGCGCCCGATCTCGTTGAGCCCCAACGAGGTCGCGCCCTCGTCCCGGTGCAGCGTGTTCACGTCGAGCCGGTAGTTCAGGCCCTTGACGATCGTGCGCGCGGTGCGGGTGGTGTGCTTGATGGCGTACTTGCGACCGACCTGCAGCTGCGAGGTCTCGTCCATCCAGCAGATCATCGCGTCGACGTCCTGCGTGACCTGCGGCTTGTTGTTCGGCCGGCAGATCATGTCGCCGCGGGAGATGTCGATCTCGTCCTCGAGCCGCACCGTCACCGACATCGGCGGGTACGCCTCGTCGACCTCGCCGTCGGCGGTCTCGACGGCGGCGATCCGCGAGGTGAAGCCGGACGGCAGCACCATCACCTCGTCACCCTTCTTCAGCACGCCCCCGGCGACCTGGCCCGCGTAGCCGCGGTAGTCGTGCCACGCGTCCGACTGCGGCCGGATCACGTACTGCACCGGGAAGCGGACGTCGATGAGGTTGCGGTCGCTGGCGACGTGGACGTTCTCCAGGTGGTGCAGCAGGCTCGGGCCCTCGTACCAGGGCGTGTTCGCCGACCGCGTCACCACGTTGTCGCCCTGCAGGGCCGATACCGGGATGATCGTCAGGTCGGGCATGCGCAGCCGGGCCGCGAACTGCGTGAACTCCGAGCGGATCTGCTCGAAGACGTCCTGCGACCAGTCGACGAGGTCCATCTTGTTCACGCACAGCACCACGTGCGGCACCTGCAGCAGCGTCGCCAGGAAGGCGTGCCGGCGGCTCTGCTCGACGATGCCCTTGCGGGCGTCGACGAGCACGAGCGCGAGGTCGGCGGTCGACGCCCCGGTCACCATGTTCCGGGTGTACTGGATGTGCCCCGGGGTGTCGGCGATGATGAAGTTCCTTCTCGCCGTGGAGAAGTAGCGGTAGGCGACGTCGATCGTGATGCCCTGCTCGCGTTCCGCCCGCAGACCGTCGGTGAGCAGGGCGAGGTTCACGTACTCGTCGCCGCGGTCGCGGCTGACCCGCTCGACCGACTCGAGCTGGTCCTGGAGCACGCTCTTGGTGTCGTAGAGGAGCCGCCCGATCAGCGTGCTCTTGCCGTCGTCGACCGAGCCCGCGGTGGCGAACCTGAGGATGTCCATCAGAAGTACCCCTCCTTCTTGCGGTCCTCCATGGCGGCCTCGCTGAACTTGTCGTCACCCCGGGTCTGGCCCCGCTCGGTGATGCGCGTGGTGGCCACCTCGGCGATCACGTCGGCGACCGAGGCGGCGTCGGACCGGACGGCGGCGGTGAGGTTCGCGTCGCCGACGGTGCGGTAGCGCACCCGCTCGGTGCGCACCTGCTCCCCGTCGCGCGGCCGGCACGTCTCGTGCACCCCGAACAGCATCCCGCCCCGCTCGAACACCTCTCGCTCGTGCGCGAAGTAGATGCTCGGCAGCGCGATCTGCTCGCGCTCGATGTAGCGCCAGATGTCGAGCTCGGTCCAGTTCGACAGCGGGAAGACGCGGATGCTCTCGCCGAGGTGGATCTGGCCGTTGTAGAGCGACCACAGCTCGGGCCGCTGGTTCTTGGGGTCCCACTGCCCGAAGTCGTCGCGGAAGGAGAACACGCGCTCCTTGGCGCGGGCCTTGTCCTCGTCGCGCCGGGCGCCGCCGAAGATCGCGGTGAACCCGTGCTTCTCGAGCGTGTCGAGCAGCACCGGCGTCTGGATCCGGTTGCGGGTGCCGTCCGGCGGCTCGACGACCGAGCCGTTGTCGATCGCCTCCTGGACGCTGGCGACGACCAGCTCGACGCCGAGCCGGCGGACCGTGGCGTCGCGGTGCTCGAGCACCTCCGCGAAGTTCTGGCCGGTGTCGACGTGCAGCACCGGGAACGGGATGCGCGCCGGGTGGAACGCCTTGCGCGCCAGCTCGAGCATGACGATCGAGTCCTTGCCGCCGGAGAACAGCAGCACCGGCCGCTCGAGCTCGGCGACGACCTCGCGGATGATGAAGATCGCCTCGGACTCGAGCACGTCGAGCTGGCTCAGCTGGTACTGCCGCCCGTCGCGGGCGGGGGTGGCGGTCATGGGGCTCCTCCGGTGACGGTGGCCACGGCGTCGAGCAGGGTGCGGGCGTGGTCGGGACGGCACACGAGCAGGTCGGGCAGCGACGGGTCGGGCCGGTTGTAGACCAGCGGCGAGCCGTCGACGCGGCTCGTGTGCAGCCCGGCCGCGGCCGCCACGGCGACCGGGGCCGCCGAGTCCCACTCGTACTGGCCGCCGGCGTGCAGGTAGGCGTCGGCCTCGTCGCGCAGCACCGCGGTGGCCTTCACCCCCGCCGACCCCATCGGCACCAGCTCGGCGCCGAGCAGCGCGGACACCTCCTGCACGAACGCCGGCGGCCGGGTGCGGCTGACCGCCAGCCGCAGCGGGCCCGCCGCGGCGGCGGGCACGGTCGCCGGCCGGTCGGTGCGGTAGACCACGCCGGCGGCGGGCAGCGCCACGGCGCCGGCGGCGAGGGCGCCGCGCTGCCAGAGCGCGACGTGCACGGCCCAGTCGGTGCGGGGCGGTTCGGAGAACTCGCGGGTGCCGTCGAGCGGGTCGACGATCCAGACCCGGTCGGCCTCGAGCCGGGCCGGGTCGTCGACGGCCTCCTCGCTCAGCACCGCGTCGTGGGGGCGGTGCTCGGCCAGCAGCCGGGCGAGCTCGTCCTGGGCGGCGGCGTCACCCGCGTCGCGCAGGGCGGCGGCGGGGACGCCGTCGGCGCCCTCGCGGACCTCGAGCAGCCGGCGTCCCGCGGCCTCGGCGAGCGCGGCCGCGAGCGCGTGGTCGTCGTGCACCGGCTCAGGCTACGGGGCGCGTCGCGGGCGCCGGCAGGGCGTCCACCTCACGGGACGGTCGTCCCGGTGCGTGGACGGCGGGCACGGGCCCGCTCGTCAGCCGAGCAGCTCGCGCAGCCGCTCGCTCGAGGTGTGCCGGGTGTAGGGGAAGTACACGATCTCGACCGGCAGGTCGGCCAGCTCGGCCTCCAGCGCCACGCCGCGGTCGTCGCCCTTCCAGTCGCCGCCCTTGTAGACGACGTCGAAGCGCAGCCGGTGCCACATCTGCCGGGTGTCGGCGGTGTCCTTGCCCACGACCGCGTCGACGAAGCGCACCGCGCGCACCAGCTGCAGGCGCTCGGCGTACGGGACGGTGGGCGGCGCCCCGAGCACCTCCTCGGTGACCTCGTCGGTGGTCACGGCGGTGAACAGGAAGTCGCAGTCGAGCCGGGCGCGGCGCAGCACGTTGAGGTGCCCGACGTGGAACAGGTCGAAGACGCCGGAGGTGTAGCCGATCCTCATGCGAGCTCCCTCGTCGCCTGGCGCAGGTGCAGGACGAGGTACCCCGTCGCCCCGAGCAGGAGCAGGCCGTAGGCCCACCAGAACACCCCGGTGCCGAACAGCGCGACCACCAGGCAGGTGACACCGAAGTCGACGGGCAGCTTGAGCCAGGCGCCGTAGCGCCCGCCCCGACCGGCGCCCGCGCGCGGCCGGCCCGCCGACCGGCGCAGCAGGTCGACCAGCAGGGTGCTGCTGAAGGTGACGACGCCGACCAGCACGAACAGCAGCGGCAGCAGCAGGAGCCGGTCGTCGGCGCCGGTGAACCGGTACGCGGCGACCAGCACGCCGCCGTGCACCAGCACGGTCTTGCCGGCGTCGACGACGTGGTCGAACCACTCGCCGACCGGGCCACCGCCGCCGCGGAGCCGGGCCAGCTGGCCGTCGGCGGAGTCGAGCGCGTACGCCAGCGCGAGCACCAGCGCGGCCCCGACGGAGCGGACCGCGGACGGCGGCCCCGCTGCGAGCAGGACCGCCCCGGCGACGGTCAGGACGGCGCTGGCGGCGGTGACGTGGTTCGGGGTCAGCCCCACCTGGTGGGCGAGCGCCGCGAGCAGGCGTCCGAGCGGGCGGTTGACGTGCAGGGTGTACGCCGGCACCCCCTGCGCGGTCTTCTGCGCACCGGCCAGCTCGCGCACGCTCTGCCGGACGCCCACCTCACTCACCGAACGCCTTCGCACGCAGCTGCGTGCTCGACACGTGCTCGGTGTAGGGGAAGTACACGATGCGCACCCCGACCTCGGCGAACTCGCGCTCCAGCGCGTCCCACTGCGGTGTGCCCTTCCAGTCGTCGCCGACGAACATCACGTCGAAGCGGACGTTGCGCCAGGCCTCCATCTTGTCCATGTGCGACTGCGGGACGACGTCGTCGACGTAGCGCACGTTCTGGACGATCTCGACCCGCTCGAGGAACGGCACGATCGGGCGCTTGCCCTTGCGCGACTCCGACAGCTCGTCGGTCGTGACACCGACGACCAGGTAGTCGCAGCCCTCGCGCGCCTGGCGCAGGATGTTCAGGTGCCCGACGTGGAACATGTCGTAGACACCCGTGGTGTAGCCGATCGTGCCGGCCATGCGTCCCCCCTCGTCGCGTCGGCGACCCCCCGTCGTCCGGTCAGGGGCCGCTGAACGTCAGCACCAGCTGCGGACGCGAGCCGGCCGCCGACTCCCGCGTGGTGAGCAGGAGCGAGTCGGGCCCGAGCGGCACCACCGCGACGGTGCTGGTGGAGCCGAGCGCGGGCAGCAGCGCCGTCACGTCCAGTGGCACAGCATAGGTCTGGTTGACCCCCGTCCCGGCCCGGATCTGACCCAGGACCGCCCCATCGGCCGAGGGCCGGTTGTTCCAGTTGACGGTCGTCTCCACCCATCCGTCCGAACCGAACCGCACCTGGTGCGGGTCGACCGAGCTGGCCGAGGCCGACGAGGTCGTGCGCACCCGCAGCTCGGCGCCCGTCAGCACCGCACCCGGCGGGGCGGACGGCAGCACGAACCGGTACATCGCGTACTGCTGCGGGTCGGAGTCGGCGATCACGTTCGTGGCGGTGCCGAAGTTCGTCGTCTTCAGCCCGGAGTTCACGTACGTGTCGGCCGTCGGCGTCAGGGTGACCGTCGAGGAGACCGGCGGCACCGGCACCTCGATCGACGTGCCACCGGACGGCGCGCTCTCGTTGCCCGCCGCGTCGACGGCGACGACCCGGTAGGTCCAGGTGCCACCGGGGTTCACCGGGTCGACGGCGGCGGTGGTGGGCGAGCTCGCGGCGAGCTGCCAGGACGCCGGGTTCCCCGGGTCGTTCGAGCGGTACAGGTCGTAGCGGACGACGCCCGTGTCGTCGGTCGAGCCCGCCCAGGTGGCGGTGACGGTCTGGGCGGTCCGCGACAGGTCGGGCGCACCCGGCGTGGACGGCGGCGTGACGTCGATCGCGGCGCCCGGCCGGCCGGCGACGTAGTGCGTCGCCACCTCGGCTGCGGAGAGCGCCCGCGGGTACACCGCGAACTCGTCGACCCCGCCCTTGAGCGCCGAGCTCGCGGGACGGTCGGCCCAGCCCGAGAGGGTGTCGAAGCCGACCTTCCAGTACCCCGGGTACACGGCGTTCGCGGCGCTGGTGCCGCTCGCCCGCAGCACCCCGTCGACGTACAGGCGCATGCCGCCCGGGCCGGACGTGGCGACCGCGTGGTGCCACTGCGTGTCGTTGAACCCGGTGCCGGACCGGATCGTGACCTTCGTCGACCCGTTCAGGGTGCCGAAGACCACCCGGCCGGTGTCGCTCAGGTAGAGCAGCCGGTCGGTCTTCGTGCTCTGCGAGTCGTCGTAGACGGGGGGCGCCGCCGGGGCGGTGCCGGAGGGCTGCACGCGCTCGTACGCCTCGGTGCGCCGGTCGCCGAACCCGGCGAGCCGTCCGCCGGTGCTCCCGGTGGTGCGGAACCACAGCTCGGTGCTGTAGGTGGCCGGCCCGTCCTGGACCGGGCGGAAGTCGTTCGTGTAGCCCTCGGCCACGCGACCGGTGGTGCCGGAGAACGTGATCGAGCGGCCGGACCCGTCGGCGAGCGCGCTCGGGCCGCCGAGGGCGTACCCGGCCGGGCTCAGCGTCGTGTACCCGCGCTCGGCCGTCCCCTGGCGGGCGTTCGGCGAGGCGTCCAGGGTGCGGGCGCGGTAGTACAGCTCGCCGGTGCGGGTGCGGGCGTCCTGCTCGACCGTCTCGTCCAGCCGCCAGTACAGCGACGGGTCGCTGGCCAGCACGGCGCCGGCGTAGCCCTGGCCGGAGCCGCCCGAGGTGGTGACGGTGACCGCCGTGCCCTGGGAGCCGGCGTTGCCGCCGTCGGCCTCGACCACACGGATCCGGTAGGAGGCGCTCTGGCCCGGCGAGACGCCGGTGTCCTCGAACGACATCTGGCCGCGGCTCCACTCCCGCGAGCGGGTGGTCTGGGAGCTGATCAGCGTGCCGTTGCGGAACAGCTCGTAGGTGAGGGCGTCGTCGTCGCGGTCGAAGGCCTGGATCCAGCTGATCACGTTGGAGCCTGCCTTCGCGGTGCTCACCGACAGCGCCGGCGCGAAGGTCGAGCCGGTGTCGGCGCGGCCGAACCGGGTCAGCCCGCGCTGGCCCGCCTCGTTCACGGTGGTGAACTCGCCACCGACCCAGATGACGTCCCCGGCCACGGTCAGCGCGCGCGGGCCCTGCGGGGCCGTCCCGACGCCGTCGTTGGTGTCGGGGAAGAAGGTCGGGATGAGCTCCTTCGTCGTGGTGTCCTGCGCCGTCAGGTGGTTGCGGAAGCCGTCCTCGGCGTACCCGCCCGGCGTGAGCATGCACTCGTGGGTGTGGTGGCCCGCGTAGAGCACCCCGTCGTCGACGGCGAGCGCCTGGGTGGCGCCGAGGCAGTTGTCGCGCCAGATCATCTGGCCGGTGGCCAGGTCGCCCTTCGCGCGGCCGTCGAACACGCCGAAGCCGCTGCCCTCGTCCCCGAGGTAGAAGCTGTCGCCGTCGCGCTCGAGCGCCTTGGGCACCGAGCTCGCCGGGATCCAGCCCGGGAAGGTGTGCTCGACCGCCGAGGTCTCCGGGTCGACCGCGACCAGGCCCCGGACGGACGCCCCGTTCACGGTGAGGAAGTTGCCGCCCACGATCACCTTGCCGAAGTCCGGGGCGGCGACGATCGCGCGGACGGTGCCGTCGAGCGTCACGCCGCCCGACTTGAGTACGCCCGCGCGGGAGAACGCGGCGTACCGGGTGCGGGTCTGGCCGTCGGCGATGCCGAACTCGCCACCGACGTACAGCCCCGTGCTCGCCGCGGACAGCGCGCGCACCGGGCCGTTCAGGGCCGGGCGGCGGAACGTGCTCGTCGGGCTGAGGGCGCAGCTGCCGGGGACCAGGCCGACGAGGTTCGCGACGGAGGTGGCACCGACGCGGCTGAACCGACCACCCACGTAGAGCACGTCGCCGGACGGCGAGGCCTCCAGCGCGAAGACGCCGGGCGAGCCGTTCGGCAGCGTGATCGAGGGGTTGCACGGCAGCAGGGCGCCGGTCACGGCGTCGAAGGCCGCGAAGTTGTTGCGGGCCACCGACGAGGCGGCGCCCTCGGCGGCCCCGGGCGGCCGCACCTGGGTGAAGACCCCGCCGACGTACACGACGCCGTCGATCTGCTCCAGCGCCCACACCGCGCCGTTGGTCTGCCACGTCGGCAGCGGGTCGGCGCTGAAGGTGGCGGGCAGGTCGGCCGCGGAGGCGCTCGGCACCTGCACGAGGAACGGCAGCAGGACGCTGAGCGCCGCCAGCCAGGCGGCACGGGTGCGACGTCGTGTGGGCATGGCTGGCTCCTGCTCCCGGGGACTGCGTGCGGTCCCGAGCGTACGAACCGAAAGCCCTTGTCCGACACCGAACGTGACCGTTCCGCACGTTCGGACGATGCCGCCGCCCGGTATGGGTGGGATCGCGGCGCGGGACGACCGAGGCGCTCTCACCCGTTCGGGTGAGGGGCCTCCGCCTCGACGGCCGGGAGGGGGGCACGCCGTGCGCTCGCCCGCAGGTGCCGCCACCCGAGGACCGCCGACACCGCCGCAGCCGCGGCGAGGGCGGCCGCCACCCAGCGCACGTCCGGCGCCAGCAGCGCGGCGGCGCAGCCGCCGAGCACCGTCAGCAGCGCCACCACGGTCTTCTGCCGCACGAGCATGCCCGCCTCGTGGCGCACCTTGAGCCCGAGCACCGCCGCCACCGCCGTCATCACGCCGACGTACTCGACCACCGTGAAGGCCAGCACGGTCGACGCGCCCGCCCACGAGTCGCCGAGGAGCACCCGTCCCCAGTCGTCGGGCAGCAGCAGCAGGACGGTCCCCCAGACGGCGACGACGGCGACCAGGGCGCCGGCCACGGCGGCGCAGCTGCGCAGGTCGCCGGACCGGCCGCGGCGCACCAGTGCAGGCGTGAGGGCGATGTTCACGAAGCCGTGCAGCACGTTGAGCGGGCCCATCAGGGTGCTCGCGCCCCGCAGGGCGCCGGCCGCCGCCGGCCCGAGGCCGACCGTCACCGTGCTCGTCACCACCAACCCGGCGCCGAGGGTGACCAGCGTCCCGTAGGAGAGCGACTCGCTCGTGGGGTGCCGGGTGCGCAGGTAGCGCCCGGCGCCGCGCAGGTCGGGGACCACCCGCAGCGCGACCGCGGCGACGCCGAGCGCCGCGACGGCCGCCCCGAGCCACAGCCCGAGCACCGCGCCCGCGCCGGCCCGCCCGGCGAGCGGCAGCGCGGCGAGCAGCACCACGAGCCACACCGCGTCGGAGGCCAGGGCGACCGCCGGCCTGCCCTGCGACACCGCGCCGAAGCGCAGCGCGTCCTGCAGGCAGACCACCGGCGCCGCCAGCGACACCGCCACCAGCACCACCGGGTCGCTGCCGGAGGTGAGCAGCCAGGACGGGACGAGCACGACCAGCACGAGCGCCGGGGCCAGCACGAGCAGCGCGCCGGTGGCCCCGCGCACCTCCTCGGCCACCGCGCCCGGGTCGTCGACGAGGGACAGCCTCGTGCCGAACCACGACCGGCTGACCCCGAGGCCCGCCACGACGATGGCGTAGGCGAGGGCGAACCGGCCGAAGCCGTCGGCGTCGAGCGAGCGGGCGACCAGCAGCACCGCCAGCAGGTTCGAGGCGCTCGAGACCACCTGGTCGACGAGGGTCGCGCCGCGCCGCGTCCACCTGCGGTCGGCGGCGCCGGTGGCCGGTCGGCTCATCCGGCGGTCGCCGCCGGGGTGCGGTCGGTGTAGAGCTCCTCGAGGAGCGCGGCGACCGCCGCGATGCTCAACCGGTCGCGGACGACCGCCTCGCCGTTGGCGCCGCGCCGGCGCGCGTCCGCGGGGTCGTCGAGCAGCGCGCGCAGGGCCGCGACCAGCGCGTCGGCGTCGTCGTCGGGCACCACGAGCCCGGCGTCGCCGTCGGTGACGTAGGGCGCCAACCCGTTGCTGCGCGTGCAGACGACCGGGAGCCCCTGCGCCATCGCCTCGGCCAGCGCCATCGGGAACGGCTCGTCGACCGAAGGCAGGACGAAGACGTCGGCCGCGGCCATCCGCGCCGCGGTCGCGTCCATCGGGACGACACCGGCGTAGGTGACGAGCCCGTCCGCGTCGGGCCGGGCCGCCAGGGCCTGCTGGACGGCGGCCAGCTCGCCCTCGTCCGGGCCGACCAGCGTGAACCGGGCGCGGACGCCCTCGGCCCGCAGCCGCTGCGCGGCGTCGACGAACGCGAGCGGGCGCTTGCGGTGGTGCAGGCGCGACAGGAACAGCACCTCGGGCACCGCACCGTCGTCGGCCTGCTCCGGGCGGCCGGTCGGCGCGCCGACCCCGTTGGGGACCAGCGCGACGTTCGCGGCGTCCGGACCCGTGACCGGCCGCAGCCGCTCGACCTCGTGGCGGGTCAGGGCGAGGACGCGGCGGGCGGCGCGCAGCACCGGGCGCATCACGGCACCGTCGACGAGCGGGGCGACCGCCCGGCTCGAGGCGTCGACCATGCCGTGCGTCTGCACGACGTACGGGACGCGCAGCAGCCGCAGCAGCGCGGCCGCGGGCGCCGTGGTGAGGTCGCGACCGAGGTGCACGTGCACGACGTCGGCCCCGCGCGCGTGCCGGAGCAGCCACAGGTGCACCCCGGGCGCCCACCGGGCGGCGAACCCGCCGCCGCGGCCGAGCTGGAAGGAGCGCCGCAGCACCGACGGCAGCCCGCCGGTGCTGCGGGCGGCCGCCGCGGGGGCCAGGCCCCGGGCGGCGCCCGCCACCAGGACGACCTGGTGCCCGCGCGAGCGCAGCTCGGTGGCCTGGTTCACCGCCACCCGCAGCGGGCCGCCGTAGCTGCCCACCTCGTCGACGTAGGCGACGACGTGCACGATCCTCATCCCGGCTCCTGTTCCGCTGGGTCCCCCGGCCCGTCGGCCCAGGCTACGAGTACGTGAGCACCAGGACGGGGCGGTTCGCCACGGAACCAGCCGTCCGGCTGTGGTACTGCGCGTTGTCGCCGCCGGTCATCTGCAGCGCGAGCGAGGTCGAGCTGCCCGCGGCCAGCTGCGACACGTCGAGCGAGGCCGTGTAGGTCGTCGAGATCGCGGCGGCCGGCGGCAGGGTGCCGAGCGCCGTGGTCCCGAACGACGGCCTGGACGCCCAGGTCACGGTCGTCTCGTCCCAGGTGTCGCCCGCGGTGGTGACCGTGATCGGGTCGACCGAGGTCGCGAACTCCGCGGCCGAGGTGCGCAGCTGCAGCGTGGCGCCGGTCAGCGTCAGGCCGGGCGGCGCCGCGGGGAGCGCGAACCGCAGCAGACCCACCGTGTTCGGGCTCCCGTCGACCAGGAACGTCGACGAGGCGCCGAACGCGGTCGAGGCGGCGGCCGAGTTCAGGTAGGTGTCCGCGGACGCGCCCACCGTCACCGTGACCGGGTCGGGCTTGGTGTCGACGACCACCTGCGTGGCGGGCGAGGTCGCCGAGACGTTGCCTGCGGCGTCGCGCGCCACCACCCGGTAGTGCCAGGTGCCGAGGGCGACGTCCATCTCGGTCGTCGACGTGCCGGTGACGGTCGCCACCAGCGTCGAGGCGGACAGCGGGTCGGCGGCACCGGCGGTGCGGTGCACGTCGTACGCCGTCACCTCGGTGTCGTCGGTCGAGGCCGCCCAGCTGAGCGACACGTCGTCACCGCTGACGGTGGCCGCCGGCGCACCCGGCGTGGTCGGCGCCGTGGTGTCGGGCACCGGCTCGGACACCAGCGCCTGCTCCAGCGCCAGCGCCATCCGGCGGGCGATGTAGCGGTGGCCGGCGTCGTTCGGGTGCACGCCGTCGGCGCCGACGTACAGGTCGGCGTTGCCGTCACCGACCGGGTTGGCGGTGCTGCCCGTCCCGGTGATCCACGGCCGCTGCGTCGCGACCACGGCGCCGTCGACGCCGTAGACCGTGCCGGTGCGCGGCGAGACGAACGCCACCCCGGCCTCGCGGGCCGCGGCGCGCAGCGCCTCGTCGGTGCGCACGCTGGTGGGCGAGGGGTTGCCCGACTGCACCCACGGGCCGACCACGTACGTGGTCGTCGAGGGCGAGCCCGACGCGACCTGCGCCAGGACGGCCGCGGCCGCGTTCTTCACGGCCGTGTCGCTCTCGAGCTGGTCGTTGTACCCGGCCCACAGCACGAGCCGCTCCGGGGCGTAGGGCAGGACGTCCTGCGCCACCCGGTTGCCGATGGTCGTCGCCGACCCCGGCACCACGTAGCCGGTGCCGCCGATCGACTGGTTCCAGCCGTCGGCCCAGCCCAGGTAGGAGCCCGCCTGCGACGGCCAGGTGCCGTTGCCGCTGCCGGTGTTCTCGCCGGAGCCGCCGGTGATCGAGTCACCGACCACCATCCACCGGGTCGCCGGCGCCGGGCTCTTGGTGAGCGTCGCGCCGGACGGCAGGTAGACGCCGCCGAACGGGGTGTACGAGGTCTCGAGCGTGATCCGGCGCGTGGCGCTGGAGCCGAGGTCGACCTTGTAGACCAGGCGGCTGCCCAGCGTCGTGCCGCCGACGAGGCGCGGCGTCACCGTCGTGCGCTTGCCGTCGACCCGCACCTGGATCGTCTGCTGCGAGGCGTTCAGGTACTTCGTGTAGACCTCGAACACCGAGGCGTTGGTGGTGAAGTCGACCGAGTACACCGGCTGCGACCCCCGCTGGTTCGGGTACCGCGAGCTCGGCTGCACGAACAGCGTGTCCGGGAAGGTGGTGCCCTTGGTGAAGCCCGCCGCACCGAGGTAGGTGAAGCGCGCGTCGTCCGGACCGACCAGCGTGGCGCCGGCGATCGTCGACGTGCCCGACTGCGTCGTGGTGAACGTCGGCGTCGGCGCGAGCGCGTCGGCGCCGTCGAGGTCGAGCGAGCTCGGCTGGTAGCGGGTCAGCGCCTGGCCGGGCGCCGACGCCGGGCTCGAGTTGTTCGCGGCGTCGTGCGCCACCACCCGGTAGTACCAGGTGCCGGCGGGCACGCCGGTGTCGGTGAACGCGGTGCCGATGGTCGTGCCCGCCAGGGTGCCGCTGCCCAGCGGCTGGTCGGGCGACGAGAGCCGGTGCACGTCGTAGGCGGTGA
Organism: Angustibacter speluncae; assembly: GCF_054777815.1. Taxonomy (NCBI): domain Bacteria; kingdom Bacillati; phylum Actinomycetota; class Actinomycetes; order Kineosporiales; family Kineosporiaceae; genus Angustibacter; species Angustibacter speluncae. Next base: position 15,231 of record NZ_BAAHAF010000176.1, read on the forward strand.
CGGCGGTGTCGTCGGTCGCGGCCGTCCAGGTCACGTCGACCTCCGAGCCGTAGCCCTTGGCGGTCACGGACGTGGGGGCCGTGGGGGCCTGCGTGTCGCTCGTCGAGACCGAGGTCTGCGCCGACGCGCCGCTGGTGTTGCCGACGCCGTCGACCGCGACCACCCGGTAGTACCAGGTGCCGGCCGGCAGGCCGCTCTCGCTGAAGCGGGGCCAGTCGGAGGTGCCGACCAGCGTGCTCGCGTCGGCGGTGAAGCCGGGCGTGGCCGAGCGGTGGATCTGGTAGCCCGCCACCAGGTAGTTGTCCGACGACGCCGTCCAGGTCAGGTTCGCGACGGCCGAGGACGTCGTGGCCGCCAGGTTGGTCGGCGTGGTCGGCGCCTGGGTGTCGTTCACGCCGGTCGGGCGGCCCTCGCGGTAGTGCTCGAAGACGCGCGACGAGGTGAGCTGCTTGTCGTAGACGGCGACCTCGTCGATGCCGCCGTTGAGGTAGCGGCTGGTGGGGCGCTCGGGCCAGTTGTCGAGGTTGTCGCCGCCGACGGTCCACCAGCCGAAGTAGTGCTGGCCGCCGGTGGTGGTGTTGGCGCCGACCTGACGGCCGTCGACGTACAGGCGCATGCCCTCGGGACCGGTGGTGCCGACCACGTGGTGCCACTGGCCGTCGCGGTAGGTGCCCGGGCTCTTGATGGTGCGGATGGCACCGTCGTAGTTGCCGTAGAAGATGTTGCCCGAGTTGTTCAGGTACAGGTGCCGGTCGTAGCTGCTGCTGGTGCCCGTGCGGCTGTTGCCGTAGCCGATCAGCTTGCCGCCACGGGTCGAGGTGGTGCGGAACCAGAGCTCGAGCGTGTAGGCGTAGGGCTCGTTCAGCTTCACGGTGTCGGTGGTGTTCACCCGGCTGTTCGAGCCGTTGAACGTGGCCGAGCGCCCGTTGCCGCTGGACAGCGCGCTCGACTGGCCGAGGCCGACGTTCGCGTAGGTGCCGGTGCGCCCGGAGCCGGAGGAGTCGTTCGCCACCGCGCCCGAGGTCTCGTCGAGGCGCCACTGCTGGATCGGGGCGTCGCTCGACACCGGGCCGAGGTACGGCTCCGAGGTGGTGGCGGCCGTGGCCGTCACCACGGTGCCCTTCGGGCTGATGTTGGTGCCGTCGGACGTGCGGATCGAGTAGCTCGCCGAGGTGCCTGCGGGCACCGTGTCGGTGAAGGACATCCGCGGACGGTTCCACTCGCGCGAGGAGACGGTCTGGACCGAGATCGGCTCGGTCGTGCCGGTGCGGAACAGCTCGTAGGTGACCTTGTCGTCGTCGAGGTCCCAGCCGGCCGTCCACGAGACGGTGATCTTGCCGGCCTGCAGGCTCTGCGCGCTCAGCAGCGGCGGGCTCACGAAGCCGGTGTCGGGACCCGCCGGGAAGCGCGTGATGCCCTGCTGCGGGCGCTCGTTGACGGTCGTGAACTCGCCGACCACCCAGAGCGCGCCGCCACCCATCACCATGGCGCGCGGGCCGAGGGCCTCGCCGAGACCGCCGTTGGTGTCGGGGAACCAGGGCAGGATCGTGGAGTCGGTGACCGACTGCGCGAGCATGTGGTGGCGCTTGCCGTCGGCGAAGCCGCCCGGGGTGTTGCTGCAGTCGTGGGCGTGGTGGCCGCTGTAGAGCACGCCGTCGTTCACCGTCAGCGCCTGCGTGGCGCCGAGGCAGGTGTCGCGCCACAGCATCACGCCGTCGGACAGCCGGGCGGCCAGGCGGCCGTCGAAGACGCCGCCGCCGGTGCCCTCGGCGCCCAGGTAGAAGTTCTGGGCGTCGCGGACGATGACCTTCGGCACCGAGTTGTTCGGGATGAAGCCGGGGTAGCTCTGCACCACCGCGCCGGTCGTGGGGTGCACGGCGACCAGGCCCTTGACGGCGACGCCGTTGACGGTACCGAAGTCGCCGCCGACGAGCACGCGGCCGAAGTCGGGGGCGGCCAGGATCGTGCGGACCGGCAGGTTGAACGCGGCGGTGCCGCTCATCAGGGTGCCCGCGCTGGTGACCGCGGCGAAGCGGGTGCGGGTCTGGCCGTCGACGGTGCCGAAGTCGCCGCCGAAGTAGACGGCGTCGGACGTCGCCGAGATCGCGCGGACCGTGGCCGACACGTTCGGGCGCCGGAACCCGGCCGCGAGCTGGCAGGTGGTCGTGTCGAGGGCGACGACGTTCGCGACGCCGGTGCCGTTCACGCTGCTGAAGGCACCCGCGGCGTACAGGCGGGTGCCGTCGGGCGAGCCGTCGAGCGCGCGGATCGTGGTGGTGCCGGTGCTGAGCGCGAAGGTCGGCGCGCACGGCAGCAGGTCGCCGGTGACGGCGTCGAAGGCCGCCAGGTTGGTGCGGGTGACCTCACCCGCGCCGCCGGCAGCGACGCCCGGGGGCCGCACCTTGGTGAACGTGCCGCCGACGTAGACCACGTCGCCGACGGTCTCGACCGCCCAGGCGATGCCGTTGGTCTGCCAGGTGGCCGCGGCGTCGGCCACCAGCGTGTCGGGCAGGGTGGCCGCCGAGGCCGCCCCGACCGGAACCAGCATGCCTGCCACGGCCACCGCCGCGGCGGTCGCGATCGCGCCCGCCCGGGTCCATCGACGCATCGTCCACTCATCTCGCTCGAAGCAGCCGGCGCGGTCCCCGCGCCCCGTCGCCCACGGTGACGACATGTCGAGGTTAGATGACCTGTCGGACCCGCGAGGGCGTTCCTGGAGACTGTGCGTGAGGATCGACCCGGGTGGCGTCACCCGTACGGACGAGGTTGCGCGCCGGACGCCCCACACGCCTCGGGTGCACGGCCCAGGTGTGGTCCTGACGGGGTGCCCCGCGCCGACCCCGCACCCGTCGCGACCCCGGCGCCGTACCCTCGCAGGCACCGGTCGCGCGCGCGGCCGGCGGAGGGGGTGTCGGCGTGCGGTCGCTCGCGGGGTTCACCGGCGCCGGCTACGACAAGGGTCGTCCGGTGCACGTGCAGGCGGCGTGGGTCGCCGTGCAGCACCTGGTGTTCGGGCGGTGGTGGTTCCCGCCGCGGCTGCGCCCGCGCGTGCTGCGGGCGTTCGGCGCCCGCGTCGGCGAGGGCGTGCTGATCCGCACCGGCGTCAAGGTGCACTGGCCGTGGAAGCTCGAGGTCGGTGACCACACCTGGATCGGCGAGGGCGCCTGGTTGCTCAACCTGGAGCGGCTGACGATCGGCTCGGACGTGTGCGTCTCCCAGGACGCGCTGCTGTGCACCGGCAGCCACGACCGCCGCAGCCCGACGTTCGAGTTCGACAACGCCCCCATCACCCTGCTCGACGGCTCGTGGGTGGCCGCGCGGGCCGTCGTGCTCCGCGGCGTCACCGTCGGGCGCGAGGCCGTCGTCGCGGCCGGTGTCACCTGCTACCGCGACGTGCCGGACGGCGCGGTGCTCACCGACCGCGGCCTGCACCCCGCCGACGAACGACCCTGATCGCCCGTCGCGGGTCGCCCCGGGTTCCTACACTCGGGGGGTGACCCGGCCGTCCGGCGCACCGGCACCCGGGCGCTCCGCAGCGCCCGACCGCTCGTCGGCGTCGGACCGCTCGTCGGCGTCGGACCGCTCGTCCGGGCCCGACCCCGCGTCCCCCGCGCACGGCTCCCGGGTCAGCCTGGCCTGGGGCCCGCCGCTGGTCGTCGTGCTCGCGCTGGGCGTCCCCGCCCTGATCGCGCTGCAGCCGACGCAGGAGCCGCGCGACACCGTGTTCTGGGTGCAGCTGCTCCTCACGGTCTACGTCGGCGCCTCGTTCGCCTGGGCCGTGGCGTCCCCCGTCCCGACGCTGCTGCGCACCGTGTTCTGGCTGTTCACCTACACGGCCATGGGCATCGCACCCCTCGCCCAGGTCGTGCTCGGGCTCACCCCGATCGCCCAGATCGGCGACCGCGACGACCTGCTGACCGCCGTCGTGCTCACCCTGGTCGGGTGCGTCGCCTTCGACGTCGGCACCCGGCTGGGCCGCGACCCCGACCCGGCCGCGGCGCCCCCGGCGTTCCGGGAGGTCACCAGCACCGCGACGCTGGCGCTGACCGTGCTGGCCGTGCTGGGCACCGCGGCGCTGGTCGCGACGGTCGGGCTCGACACCTTCTTCACCAGCCGCCAGGGCATCACCGCCGAGCTCGGGCAGGTCGGCGGCGAGGAGTCCGAGGCCGGTCGCGCCACCATCCGCGCCCTGGGCACCGTCCCGGTGCTCGTGCTGTTCCTGCTGCTGACCCGCCGCCTGGTGGTCGACCCCGCGTCGCGCCGGCGCCCCCACGTCGTGGCGGTCTGGCTCGGCGCGCTCGGGGCCCAGCTGGTGGTCAACAACCCGATCTCGAACCCGCGGTTCTGGTTCCTCACCGTGGTCATCTCGATCTTCCTGGTGGCGATCCCGGGACGGCTGCAGCTGTTCCGCGTCGCCATGCTCGGCGGCCTGCTCGCCTCGCTGGTGCTGTTCCCGCTCGCCGACGTGTTCCGCTACGAGGACGGCCCGCTCGACCGGTACCGCGGGCTGGGCGTCCTGGAGACGATCGCCACCAAGGACTACGACCAGATGACGATGTTCGCGAACACCGTCACCTACGTCGAGGACGGGCCGGGCCACACGCTGGGCGGCCAGGCGCTCGGGGCCGTGCTGTTCGCCGTCCCGCGCTCGATCTGGCCGGGCAAGCCGATCGACACCGGGGTCGAGATCGGCCAGTACATGAACAACAACCTGGTCAACCTGTCCGAGCCGGTGTGGGCCGAGCTGTGGCTCGACTTCGGCCTGGCCGGGATGGTGCTGGCGATGCTGCTGCTGGGCGTCGCCGTGCGGCGCGTCGACGCCGGCTACGACCGGCTGCTCCGCCGGTTCCCGCGGTCGACCTCGGCCACCATGCTGCTCGTGCCGGCGCTGGCCGGGTACGAGTTCATCCTCCTGCGCGGGTCGCTGCTGCAGGCGATGGGCCGGCTGTCGGTGCTGGTGGTGTGCGTGGTGCTGCTGTCGGTGCTGGCCCGCCGGGTCGTGCCCGCACCCGAGCCGCAGGGCGCGGCGCCCGCGCCGACCGACCGGGCGGACGGGACGGACGGGGCGGACGGGGCGGACGCGCCGACCCGGTCAGCGGGGTAGGCGCTCGGCCAGCAGCGCGACGACCGGCTCCAGGGCGCCGTCGAGCTGCTGCAGCGACCGCCGGTGCACGCGCGCGCTGCGCTCGTGCACGTCGAGCAGGTCGATGCCGGACGCGACCGCGGACCGCCGCCACGGCAGCCGGCGCCCGGCAGCCGCGCTGCCGGGCAGCTCGACCGAGCCGCGGGCCGCGTGCAGGTCG
>NZ_BAAHAF010000177.1:0-3585 GCF_054777815.1 Angustibacter speluncae
GGGTGCTCGCGCGCGAGGTCGGCCGCAACCGCCCCGCGGCCGACACCTGGCGGGCCCGGCTGCTGCCGGCCTCGGGGGTCGCGCACCTGCGCGGGACGCTTCAGCGCGTGGGGATGCGGTTCGACCGGGTCGACCGCGCCGTGAGCGGCCGGCTGCGGCGCCGCCGCCGGGACTGACCGCGCGTGACGCCCGTGGCCGGCGTCGTCAGCCGAGCAGCGAGCTCGCGGCCGCAGGCACCTCGGAGGCCACGCAGACCCGGTCGCGTCCGGCGCGCTTGGCGGCGTACAGGGCCAGGTCGGCGGCCTTGAGCAGGTCGTCGAAGTCGAGCAGGTCCGGGGTCAGCGTGGCCACGCCGGCCGACATGGTCAGCTGCAGGTCGGCCACCGGCTCGCAGCGCATGCCCTCGACGAGGCGGTCGGCCACGATCGCGGCGGCCTGCTCGTCCTGGCCGGGCAGGAGCACGAGGAACTCCTCGCCGCCGAGCCGGTAGACCAGGTCGAAGACCCGCAGGGTGCGGCGCATCCGGTAGGCGACCTCGCGCAGCACCACGTCGCCGCGGTCGTGCCCGTGCTCGTCGTTGACCCGCTTGAAGTGGTCGAGGTCGCAGATGATGAGCGAGACCGGCGCGCCGATCATCCGGGCCTGCGCCGCCGCCTCGGTGAACCGGCCGTGCAGCGCCTTGCGGTTGAACAGGCCGGTGAGCTGGTCGACGACCGCGTCGCCGCGCGAGGCGATCTCGGCCGACATCAGGGTGAGCGCGACCGCGACCAGGCTGGCCAGGACGGCCAGGAAGCAGGCGACCTGCACGAAGGCGGGGGCGGTCGGGACGGGGCCGAGGACGGCGGCGCCGACGCAGACGGCGGCGGTCACGACCAGGGCGCCGGCGATGCCGACCCACACCACGGCCAGCCGGAACCTGGCGGCCAGCATGAGCACCGGGATGGTGAGGAACATCAGCTGGGGGCTGCCGAGGCCGCCGGTGCCGAGCACGGCCAGGGCGAGGATGACCTCGAGGGCGACGATGCTGACGAAGCTGGCGACCTCGGGACGGGCGGCGTCGCGGTAGGCCCGCTCGAGCGCGGCGAGCACCACGACGGCCATCACCACGAGGGCGGCGATCCACCACCCGTACACGGCGGCGCTGCACAGCGACGCCACGCTCATCGCCAGAGCCTGGATGCGGCGCGCGGTGCGCACCCGGTCGTGCATGTCCTGGAAGCGCATGCGTGCCATCTCGGACGGGCACAGCCAGGCGGCGACGACCTCGCTGGCTCGGGACACGACGGCGTGCATGGGTGAGGTGTCGGCGGGTGAGGTGGCTCACTTGACCGTTCGCGGTGCGATCGCACCAGACGACTGCTCCGGACGGGCTACCCCGCCGGCCGTGCGGGAGGCGTCAGCGCCACTCGCCGCGACGGCGCTCCCAGCGCTCCTCGAGCCGCTGCATGAACCCGCCGCCGGTGCTGCTCGCACCGCGGTCGCCCGCGCGCCGGGCCCGGGTGGTGCCGTCGGCGCCGACGACGCCGAGCGGGCCGCTGCGCTGGGGCTGCTTGGGGCGGGAGAAGGCGTAGGTGACACCGGCCAGCATCAGCAGGAAGCCGGGGATCGCCAGGAAGATCAGCTGGGCGACCACGGCCGCGACCAGCAGGACGGTGCCGACCGCGACGCCCGCCGCGCCGAACAGGATGCGCCGCCCGCCGCGCGCACCGCGGGACCCGCGCATCGCCGAGGCGAACTTCGGGTCGTCCTGCAGGAGCTGCTGCTCCATCTGCGAGAGCAGCTGCTCCTCGTGGTCGCTCAGTGGCACGGTGCCTCCTGATGTCGTGCGCACCTGGGGTCGCGGCGGTCGGCGTCGACGACGGCGCCTGCTGCCATGGTAGGTCGGCGGGGGTCCCGGCGAAACCCGAACCCCACGACAGGTGGACGAGTGGGCAGCCCGGTGGGTTCCCGCGTCGGCGGACGACCCGCCGAGGACCGTCAGGACGGCCCGGGCGGACCGGGAGGCGACGGCCGGCGGGGCTCGACGAGCGAGGCGGGTCGCACGCTGTGCGGGCCGAACCGCGCGACCGCGCGGTCGCCCGCCTGCTCGGCCTCGCGGCGGCCGTGCGCGCGCTCGTCGAGGCGCAGCTGGCGCGGCCGGCTGCCCGCCTCGGCCAGGCCCTCGAGCCGCACGCCGACGAGCCGGATGCGCGCCCGGTCGAGGTGCAGCGCGTCGTAGAGCGCGCGCGCCGTGGCGTACACCTCGGCGGCGACGTCGGTGTGCTGGGGCAGCGTGCGGCTGCGGGTGATCGTGGTGAAGTCGGCGAACCGCACCTTGAGCGTGACCGTGCGCCCCACCATCTCGGCCCGGCGCAGCCGGCGGGCGGTGCGCTCGGACAGCCGCAGCAGCTCGCGCAGCACCACCTCGGGGTCGTCGACGTCGGTGCCGAAGGTCTCCTCCGCACCGATGCTCTTCTCCCCCGTCTCGGGCTGCACCCGGCGCGGGTCGCGTCCCCACGCCAGCTCGTGCAGGTGCGCGCCGGTGGCGCGGCCGAGCGCGCGCACCAGGGTGTCACGCGGGGTGTGCGCGATCTCGCCGACGGTGCGCAGCCCGAGCCGGTGCAGCTGCTCGGCCGTCTTCTCGCCGACCCCCCACAGCGCGCTCGCGGGCAGCGGGTGCAGGTAGTCGATGGTCTGCGCGGCGGGGACGACCAGCAGCCCGTCCGGCTTGCACCGCGACGACGCCAGCTTCGCGACGAACTTGCTCGCGGCGACCCCGACCGAGCAGGTGATGCGCTGCTCGTGCTCGACCTGGGCCCGGATGCGGCGGGCGATCTCGGTGGGGCTGCCGAGCCGGCGCACGGCGCCCGCGATGTCGAGGAACGCCTCGTCGAGGCTGAGCGGCTCGACGAGCGGGGTGACCGAGCGGAACACCTCCATCACGCCCTTGGACACCTCGCTGTAGCGCGCGTGGTCGGGCGGGATCACGGTGGCGACCGGGCAGAGCCGGCGGGCCCGGGCCATCGGCATCGCCGAGTGCACGCCCATCCGGCGGGCCTCGTAGGTGGCCGACAGCACCACGCCGCGGCCGCCGCCTGCCCCGACGATCACGGGGGTGCCGCGCAGCTCGGGCCGGTCGATCAGCTCGACCGAGGCGTAGAAGGCGTCCATGTCGACGTGCAGGACGTGGCAGCCGGTGTCGTCGGCGGTCAGGCCCTCGCCCTCGCGGCGGCCGTCGGCCCACCCGCCGACCCGCCCGAGCTGGTCGCGGCTCACCTCACTCCCCCGCCCGGCTCAGCCGGTGGGCGCGGCGAGCAGGTGCAGCAGCGGCGCGACGTCGACGAAGGCGTCGTCGGCGGCCGCCTCCTGCTCGAGCCGGGCGAGCAGCGCCTCGGCGCCGCCGTCGCCCGCGAGCGCTGCCCGCGGCACGAGGTCGGCGAAGACGCGCAGCCCCACGGCGTCGAGGACGTCGAAGCCGGCCGCGGCGAGCAGGTCGCCGACGGCTCCGCGGTCGAAGCGGCGCAGCAGCGGGTCGGCCTCGCCCCAGCGGCCGTCGGGGTCGCGCAGCACGTGGGCGGCCGCCCGCAGGTGCCCGGACGCGACCCG
>NZ_BAAHAF010000178.1:0-2608 GCF_054777815.1 Angustibacter speluncae
CCCGGACCTCGAGCAGCTCGGCGAAGGCGCCCGCCGCGGCCGCGAGCACCGCCTCGGCGGCGGCGCCCGGCACCGCGTGCCGGCGGTCGGGGTCGAGCGGCAGGTCGGCCACCAGGAGCACGGGCCACCCGAGCACCTCGTCGGTCGGCGTCGGGGCGTGCACCGTCGGCGGGACGGACGTCGTCCGGTCGCGCGGCACGGCCCACGCCAGCGACCAGCCGGGCCGGGCGCGTTCCTCGGTGGGACGGTCGGCCAGCACGTCGGACGAGTGGAAACCGTTGCGCCGCAGCACGTCCCAGCGCATCTCGACGTCGACCAGCACCCGCGGCGCAGCGCCGGGTCGCTCGACCGCCACCTCGGCCAGGCCCGGCAGGGCGACCAGCAGCGCGTCGTCGAGGTCGTCGAGCAGGCGCCGCACGAGGTCGAGCGCGGCGCCGTCGCGCAGCGGCAGCAGCACCGCCGTGTCGTAGCCCGGCGGCGCGCTGCCCTCGGCCGGGTAGGGCAGCCGCAGCACGGGCACGTGCTCGTCGCGGCGCCGCAGCTCCTCGGCGAGGCCGGGCGAGGTCGCCGCCCGCACGTCGGCGCGGGTCTGCGCGCGGGAGAACCGCACACCCTGGCCGTGCGAGACGACGGCGGGCTCGTCCGTCAGCGCCAGCACGGCGCTGAACCCCACGCCGAAGCGGCCGGTGGCGGCGCCGTCGCGCTTGGCGGAGGCCCGCAGGGTGGCGAGCGCGCGCACGCCCTCGAGGTCGAGCCGGGCGCCGGTGTTCGCGGCCACCAGGACCGGCTCCGGCTCCTCGACCAGCCGCAGCAGCAGCCGTCCCGGGACGCCCGCGCGGGCCGCGGCGTCGGCGGCGTTCTGGGCGAGCTCGACCAGCACCCGGTCGCGGTACCCGCCGAGCGCGAGGTCCTCCTCGCTGTTGGCGTCCTCGCGGAACCGCTCGGGCGAGGCCGTCCACGCGGCCAGCACCCGCTCGCGCACCTGCGCGGTGCCGAACGGGTCCTCGCTCACCCGCGGTCGGCGTCCTCGTCGGCGGGCGCCTCGGGCGCCGCCTCGACCTCGGGCTCCGGCGCCCCCTCGACCTCGGCCTCGGGCGCCGCGTCGGCGACCGGCTCGGCGGGCTCCGGACCAGGCTCCGGAGCAGGCTCCGGCTCGGGCAGGTCGGCCAGCGCCACCGACTCGAGCTCGTTCTCGTCGAGCGAGGGCTGGGTCGAGCGCTCGGGCTCGGGCTCGAGGTCGGTCTCGCTGTGGGCGCCGCAGCCGTACGCCAGGCTCACCACCCGCCCGTCGGCCACCGACCACTCGTTGGTGCAGATGCCGAACTCCTGGCGCAGGACACCGGCCACCGGCTGCAGGAACCCGCAGCTGCGGCACTGCTCGGCGGCGTCCTTGGGCGTGGTGGGGCCGGGACCGAAATCGCCTGCGTCCCAGCGCGTCCCGGCCTGCAGGCGACCCTCGCGCGACAGCACGCGACGGCGTCCGAGCCCGAGCTCCCAGAGCGCGACCCGGTCGACGTCCTCCTCGCCCGTGGCCTCGAAGCCCTGCTCCAGCCGCTCGTCGTCGTCGATGCGGGGCAGCACGTCGCCCGGACCGAGGTCGCCGGGCCGCAGCCGCTCCGACCACGGCACCCACTCGGGCGGCAGCAGCGAGCCCTCGCCGGCGACCAGGTCGACCTCGCAGACGGTGGCGACCCGCGCCCGCGGCGCGCGCGCGACCGTGACGGTCCAGACCCAGCCGCGGTACCCCTTCGCGGTGCAGGCGAAGGTGTGCGCGACCAGGCGCTCGCCGACCGCGGCGGCACCGAGGTGGTCGCCGACCGAGCCGGACGGCGCCACCTCGGCGACGGCGGCGCGGGCGAGGTCGACGGCGGCCGCCGCGACGGCGTCCGGACGGGTGGCGGTGGCGGGCACGGGGGTCAGGCCTCGAGGTCGTCGGCGACGGCGCGCAGGACGGTGGCGATCTTCTTCGCGCCCGTGCGCTCGGGGTAGCGACCGCGGCGCAGCGACGACGACAGGCCGTCGAGCAGCCGGATGAGGTCCTCGACGATCACGGTCATGTCCTCGGGGCTCTTGCGGGTGGCCGCGGCCACCGAGGGCGGCGTCTCGAGCACCCGCACCGACAGCGCCTGCTTGCCCTTGCGGCCGTCGGCGACGCCGAACTCGACCCTGGAGCCGGGCTTGACGGTGACGCCCTCGGGCAGCGCCGAGGCGTGCAGGAAGACCTCCTCGCCGTCGTCGGTCGCGAGGAAGCCGAAGCCGCGCTCGGCGTCGAACCACTTCACCTTGCCTGTGGGCACGTCGGGACCTTCTCGTTCTGGGGCGTCACGGGGACGGTCGGTCGGGCGCGGGGGGCGCGCCCCACCCAGGCTATCGGCCCGCTCGCGCGGGGCACGACGCCGTTCCGGGCCGCGCCGCGTGCGCCCGGGTCAGCGGAAGCGCTCGGGCTCGGGCAGCAGCTCGTTCATCGAGCCGGACCGGAAGCCGCGGGGGTCGACCTCGCAGCGGGCGAAGCCCTCGCCGACCACCACGGCGCGCACCGCGACGAGCAGGCCGCGGCCGTCCGCGCGGGCCGCGGCGTGCGCGGCGGCGTCGAGCTCGAGGCGCGCGC
>NZ_BAAHAF010000179.1:0-7566 GCF_054777815.1 Angustibacter speluncae
CCGGGCCCGGGGCCGTCCGCCCTCGCCGCGCAGGCCAGCGCCGCCCTGTTCGCGAGCGCACCCGCGGTCGTGCTCGTCGCCGCCGCCGTCGCCGCGGCCTGGCCGACCGCGGCCGGGCACGCGACGCGACTGCGGGTCCCCCTCCTGGTCACCGAGGGCGCGTCCACCGCGGCCGGTCCGGTGCCGGCCGAGCTGGAGCGACTCGGCGCGACGACCGCCTTCGCGGTGGGCACCCCCGCCCGGACGGCCGCCGCCGACCTGGCCGACGTCGAGGTGGTGTCGAGCGCCGCGCGCCTCCCGCAGGCCACGACCGGTGCCCCGGTGCCCGGCACCCTCGTGCTCACCACCGGCGCCCCCGAGGACGCACCCGCGCTCGCCACCGCGGCCGCCGCGGGCGCGACCGTGCTGACGACCCCCACGGCGGACCCGCGTGCGACGGCCGAGCAGGTGCAGGCCGTCGCGGCCGCCGCGCCGACCCGGGTGGTCGGCCTCGGCGCCGCCTTCGGCGCCGTCGAGACGCTGCAGGCCCGGACGGCGACCGCCGCGACCGGCGTCCAGCTGCCCGGCGGCGGTCAGCTCGTCCTGGCCGGCGAGCGCTACGTCGCGCTGTACGGGCACCCGGGGACGGCCGCGCTGGGCGTCCTCGGCGAGCACCCGCTCGCGCAGTCGCTCGACAACGCGGCCGCGCACGCGGCGCAGTACCAGCCGCTGTCGGACGTCCCCGTCGTCCCCACCTTCGAGATCATCGCGACCGTGGCGACCGGCGGGGCGGGCGCCGACGGCAACTACTCCAACGAGGTCGACCCCGAGGTGCTGCGGCCGTGGGTCGAGGAGGCGGGCCGGCGCGGCACCTACGTCCTGCTCGACCTGCAGCCGGGCACCACCGACTTCCTCACCCAGGCGAAGCGCTACGAGTCGCTGCTCGCCCTGCCCCACGTCGGGCTCGCCCTCGACCCCGAGTGGCGGCTCGCGCCCGGCCAGCGGCACCTGCAGCAGATCGGCTCGGTCAGCGCGGCCGAGGTGAACCAGGTGTCGGCCTGGCTGGCCGAGCTGGTGCGGTCGCGTGCCCTGCCGCAGAAGATGCTCGTCCTGCACCAGTTCCGGTCCTCGATGATCACCGACCGCGCGACCCTCGACACCACCCACGACGGGCTCGCCGTGGTGATCCACGCGGACGGCCAGGGGTCCCAGCCCGCCAAGACCGGTACGTGGAACGCGATCCGGGCCGGCGCGCCCGCGGGCGTCGCGTTCGCCTGGAAGAACTTCTACGACGAGGACGTCCCGATGCTGACCCCGGCGCAGACGATGGCCGTCCAGCCGGTGCCGGTGCTCATCAGCTACCAGTGACGGAACCGCAAGAAACGGACCGGATCTCGCAAGGTCACGTCACTGGTCCGCCCGTGTGAGGGACTTCACGGGTGGCCGACCCGTTCGCGGGTATCCCAGCATGCGATACAGGACTACCGTCGGGGCCACGGCGCCTTCGCCTTCACTATGAACACAACGTCGCGCCCGCGGCGGTTCCCGGCGAAGGTGGCTCCACCGAACGGCACCGGCGCCGGCGAACCTCGAGAGGGACAGACTCCGATGAGCACCGACACGACGACCGACACCCCGACCCTGTCGACGACCGAGCGCCCGGTGACCGGCTCCCCGGCCACCCGCCACGCCCGCCTGCTCGCCTGGGTCGAGGAGGTCGCCGCCCTCACGACGCCCGACTCGGTGCACTGGTGCGACGGGTCCGACGAGGAGTGGACCGCCCTCACCGACGCCCTCGTCGCCACCGGCACGTTCACCCGGCTCGACCCGGCGAAGAAGCCGAACTCGTTCCACGCGGCGTCCGACCCCACCGACGTCGCCCGCGTCGAGGACCGCACCTACATCTGCTCGGTCGACGAGAAGGACGCCGGTCCCACGAACAACTGGATGGCGCCGGACGAGATGAAGGCGATCATGACCGACCTCTACCGGGGGTCGATGCGCGGTCGCACGATGTACGTCATCCCGTTCGTCATGGGCCACCTCGACGCCGAGCACCCGATGTTCGGGGTCGAGATCACCGACTCCGCCTACGTCGTCGCGTCGATGCGCGTGATGGCGCGGATGGGCTCGCACGTGCTCGAGCGCATCGAGGAGCTCGACGCCGACTACGTCCCCGCCCTGCACTCGCTGGGGCACCCGCTCGAGCCCGGCCAGGCCGACGTGGCGTGGCCGTGCAGCGACACCAAGTACATCGTCCAGTTCCCCGAGGAGCGGATGATCTGGAGCTACGGCTCCGGCTACGGCGGCAACGCCCTGCTCGGCAAGAAGTGCTACTCGCTGCGCATCGCCTCGGTGATGGCCCGCGACGAGGGCTGGCTCGCCGAGCACATGCTCATCCTGAAGCTGACGAACCCGCAGGGCGTCACGCACTACGTCGCGGCCGCGTTCCCGTCCGCGTGCGGCAAGACGAACCTGGCGATGCTGAAGCCCACCATCCCGGGCTGGAAGGTCGAGACCCTCGGCGACGACATCGCCTGGATGCGGTTCGGCGAGGACGGCCGGCTGTGGGCGGTCAACCCCGAGTTCGGGTTCTTCGGCGTCGCCCCCGGCACGAACCAGAAGACCAACCCGTACGCGATGGAGACGATCGAGAAGGGCAACTCGGTCTTCACCAACGTCGCGCTCACCGACGACGGCGACATCTGGTGGGAGGGCATGGAGGGCACGCCTGCCCACGCCACGTCGTGGAAGGGCGAGGACTGGACGCCCGACTCCGGCGAGCTGAGCTCGCACCCGAACAGCCGCTACTGCACCCCGATCAGCCAGTGCCCGATCCTGGCCCCCGAGTACGACGACCCCCGCGGCGTGCCGATCTCGGCGATCCTGTTCGGCGGCCGCCGCCGCGACACCGTCCCGCTCGTCACCGAGGCGCGCGACTGGGTGCACGGCACCTTCATGGGCGCCACGCTGTCGTCCGAGACGACCGCCGCCGCCACCGGCGAGGTCGGCGTCGTGCGCCGCGACCCGATGGCGATGCTCCCGTTCATCGGGTACGACGCCGGCGACTACTTCCAGCACTGGATCGACATGGGCAAGGACGCCGACGCGTCCAAGCTGCCGAGGATCTTCTACGTGAACTGGTTCCGCCGCGACGCCGAGGGCGACTTCGTGTGGCCCGGCTTCGGCGAGAACGCCCGCGTGCTGAAGTGGGTCATCGAGCGCATCGAGGGCACCGCCGCCGCCCAGGAGACGGCGATCGGCCACGTCCCGACGCTCGAGTCGCTCGACACCGACGGCCTCGACATGGACGAGCAGGCGCTGGCCGAGTGCCTGCGCGTCGTCGACGACGAGTGGCGCGCCGAGATCCCCGGCATCACCGAGTGGTTCGACAAGTTCGGCGACACGCTCCCGACCACGCTGTGGACCGAGCTCGACGGCCTGAAGGCGCGCCTCGGGGTCGAGTGAGCCCACCCACGACGAAGGGCCCCCGCCGGTGGCGGGGGCCCTTCGCGTCGCTCGGGCTGCTCCCTCGCCACGCGGAGGCGGCGGGAGCCGTCGCGGGGGCGGCGACTCGTTCCTCGTCGCCGACCCCGCTCCTCCCACATCCCACAGGTCTCTGTGCAGAGAACGACAGAGGGACCCCCGCGACACCGGCGGGGGTCCCTCTGTCGTTCTCTGCGCGGAGGCGGCGGGATTTGAACCCGCGATGGGGTTGTAGCCCCAAACCCGCTTAGCAGGCGGGCGCCATAGACCGGACTAGGCGACGCCTCCTCCGAGCGCGCTCAGGGTACCGGGCGGCCCCGGACCCCGGCAAAGCGCATGCCGTCAGGTGCAGGTGGCGTCGGACGCGACCCGGGAGTCGAGGCTGGCCGTGCCGGTCGAGCCGGGCTGGGACGCGAGCGGCTGGTCGGGCAGCGGCTCGGTGCCGAGCCGGTTCGGGACCTCGACGACCGCGGGGGCGCCGGCGCCGAGCTCGACGCGGACGGTGCCGCCGGTCAGCTCGGGGTCGGCCTCGACGGTCGCGCCGGGGAACGCCGCGGCGACGGTCTGGGCGGACGCCTCGTCGGCGACCGCGTGGTGCACCACGACGCCCTGCACGCTGCCGACCTCGCCGTTGGACAGCCGGCCGGCGACGAAGCCCTGCACCGTCAGCGCCTGCGACGCCTGGCGGGCCAGGCCCTCGGTGCCGGACGCGTTGACGACCTCGACCGTGACGTCGTCGGGGGTCACCGACAGCACCGGCGGCTCGGTCGTCGTCGAGGTCGTGGGGTCGACGGGCTCGGTGCCGGGCAGCGGCAGGTCCTCGCGGGCGGCCTGCCAGATGGCGTCGGCCTCCTCGGTCCACTCGACCCGGTTCGCGTCGCTCTCGGCCACCTTGTTGGGGACCGTCAAGAAGCGGATCTGGTCGGGCGGCAGGTTGCGCACCTGCAGCGCGAGGTCGCCCAGGGCGCGGACGCTGGCGATGTCGTCGCTGGTGGTGAGGTTGCGGGTCGCGGCGTCGAGGAAGCCGACCAGCCGGTCGGGACGCAGCAGCAGCCCCGAGCTGGTGGCCTCGCGGACGACGGCGGACAGGAACGCCTGCTGCCGGCCGATGCGGCCGATGTCGGAGCCGTTGCCGATGCCCTTGCGGGCGCGCACGAACTGCGTCGCCTGCGTGCCGTCCAGGTGGTTCTCGCCGGCCGGCAGCTGCAGGCCCGACGCGGTGTCCTCGAGCGGCTCGGCCACGCAGATGCTGACGCCGCCGAGCGCGTCGACCATGTCGCGGAAGCCCTCGAAGTTCACGACCGCGAACGAGTCGATGTAGACGCCGGTGTTGGCCTCGACCGTCTCGACGGTGCACAGGGCGCCACCGGCGACGCCGCCGCCGTCCTGCGACCCCTCGTTGAACGCCGCGTTGAACATGCCGATCGGCATCTGCTCCACGTCGGTCTGCGGGTTCGCGCAGTCGGGGCGGTGCACGAGCGAGTCGCGCGGGATGCTCACCGCGAAGGCGCTCTTGCGGTCGGCCGCCAGGTGCACGAGCAGCGTGGTGTCGCTGTGGTTCGACCCGGTGAGCTCGTTGGTGCCGCCGAAGTCGTCGGCGTTCTCGAGCTCGCTGCGGGTGTCGGACCCCATCAGCAGGATGTTCATCGGCGGCAGGTTGGTCTGCTCGTCGGCCGTCGCCTGCACCTCGGGCCGCTCGCCCAGCGACGCGGTGTCGATGCCGGTGATGTTGCCGTTCAGCCGCACGTACACGACGGCGGTGGCCGCCAGGGCCAGCACGAGCACGGAGGCGACGCCGAGGCCGAGGCCACGCAGCAGGGGGTGCCGGTGGTGCCGGCGGGAGGCGACGTGCCGCCCGCGGGCCTGCAGGGTGCGGTCCTCGCGCACGGTGGCATCTCCCCTCTCCGGGTGGTCCGGTCGGTGCTGCGGCTCGTGGTGGGGCGTGCGTCAGCCCTCGCCGAAGCGTAACCGCGGCATCGGCGTCTCCGACCGCCCGCTGGAGCCCTCCAGCGGGGTGCGGGGCCGATCTTCACCGGATGCGCACACAGGCGCTGCAGGACGCCCCCGACCTGCGCCGGCCGACCACCCGGGTCAGAGGGTCGTGACCTCCAGCTCGCCCTCGGCGTACCGGCGTCGCAGCACCTTCTTGTCGAACTTGCCGACGCTCGTCTTCGGCACCTCGTCGATGAAGGCCCACCGCTCCGGCAGCTGCCAGCGCGCCACCTTGTCGGCCAGGTAGTCGCGCAGCTCCTCGACCCCGACCTCCTGCCCCGAGGCGACCACCACCGTCGCGAGCGGCCGCTCGCCCCACTTGTCGTCGGGGACGCCGACCACCGAGGCCTCGGCCACCTTGGGGTGACCCATCAGGGCGTTCTCGAGGTCGACCGAGCTGATCCACTCGCCGCCGGACTTGATCACGTCCTTGGCGCGGTCGGTGAGCCGCAGGTAGCCGTTCGGGCTGAGCGAGCCGACGTCGCCGGTGCGCAGCCAGCCGTCGTCGCTGAACTTCGACAGCGCGTCGGCGGTGGGCTCCTCGCCGGGGGCGACGTAGTAGGACCCGGTGATCCACGGACCGCGCACCTCCAGCTCGCCGACCTGCTCGGCGTCCCAGGGGACCTCGTCGCCGTCCGGGCCGATGAGCCGGCCCTGCACGCCGGGCAGCAGCCGGCCCTGGCTGGCCCGGTACGAGAACCGCTCCTCGCCCTCGGACGCGTGCGGCGGGTTGCTCAGCGTCCCGACCGGCGACATCTCGGTCATGCCCCAGCCCTGGATGATGCGCACCTGGTACCGCTCGTCGAACGCGGTGATGAGCGAGGGCGGGCAGGCCGAGCCGCCGACCATCGAGCGGTCCATCGTCGACAGGTCGACCGGCGTGCCGGCCTCGGCCTGCGCGTCGAGGTGGGCCAGCAGCCCCGTCCAGATCGTCGGGACGGCCGCCGCCGCGGTGACGCCGAGCGCCGGGATCATCTCGGCCAGCGGCTCGGGCTGCAGGAACCGGTCGGGCATGACGACCGACGAGCCGGACAGGAAGGCCGCGTACGGCAGCCCCCACGCGTTCGCGTGGAAGAGCGGGACGATCGCGAGGAGCACGTCCTGCTCGGTCATGCCGAGCGAGCCGGCCATCGTGATCGTGATCGAGTGCAGGTAGTTCGACCGGTGCGAGTAGACGACGCCCTTGGGGTTGCCGGTGGTGCCGGAGGTGTAGCACATGGCCGCACCGGTGTCCTCGTCCAGCTCGGGCCAGGCGAAGACCGGCTCCTCGGCGTCGAGCAGCGTCCGGTAGTCGTGCACCTGCGGCCCGGCGGCGGCCAGCGCCTCGCGGGTCGCGTCGTCGACCGGGCCGTTCACCACGACGTGGCGGACGGTCTTCAGGTGCGGCAGGAGCTTGGCGAACGGAGCCGCGAGGGTGTTGTCGACGACGACGACCTCGTCCTGCGCGTGGTTCGCGACGTAGACCAGCTGCTCGGGGAACAGCCGGATGTTCAGGGCGTGCAGCACCGCGCCGGTGCTCGGCACCGCCAGGTACAGCTCGAGGTGCTCCTCGTTGTTCCACATGAACGTGGCGACCCGCTGGTCGCCGTCGATCCCGAGGCGGCGCAGCGCGTTCGCGAGCCGCGCGCAGTCGTCGCGCAGCTCCGCGAAGGACGTGCGGCGCGGCTCCTGCCCCGTCCACGTGACGACCTGGGAGTCGGGGAAGGCGGTGGCGCCGTACTCGAGCATCTGGGAGATGAGCAACGGCGTCGGCTGCATCGTGCTGCGCACTTCGGGCTCCTTCGGCTGCGTCCGGCTCGTCCTCGGGCCGTGATGGCCCAACCCTGCCCCATCGCGGCGCGGATGGGGAGACCGAGCGGGAGCCGCTGCCGGTGTGGAGGTCTCGCGCAGGTCGGGTGAGGCCGTCGCGGGTACCCCACGCACCACCCCTACGCTCCGCCGTATGCGTGGAGACGGGGGAAGGGTCCGGATCGTCCTGGTCGCGGCCGGGCTGGTCGTCGTGCTGGCGGTCGTCGCGGGCGTGGTGTGGTGGCAGCGCGGCCAGGCCGAGCGACGGGCCGACGAGGCGGCGACGTCGGCGGCCGGCGGCGTCGCGGCGGCGCTGGCCGC
>NZ_BAAHAF010000180.1:0-2723 GCF_054777815.1 Angustibacter speluncae
CGCGGTGGTCGCCGCGGCGCTCGCGGTGCTCTGGCTGCTCGTGGTGCCCGAGCACGACGGCGACGGGCCGCGCGCCGTGCTGCTGCGGTTCGGCCACAGCGCGTGCTGGGCGCTCGTGGCGGTCGGGGCGCTCCTGCACGCCGTCCGGGCGCCGGCCCGCGCGGTCGGCGCCTGCGCCTGGGCGGCCCTGGCCTGCTACGCCGCGTTCCTCGCCGCCCTGGTGCTCTGAGGCGACCGCCGTCAGCTGCCGCGGGCGGCCTTGCCGTCGAGCAGCAGCTCGGTCGACGCGTCGCGGTGGGTGCCCGTGGTGCCCACGTGCTTGTCGCTGATGGTGGGCCCGTTCTTCAGCACGTGGAAGAAGGCCATCGCGTGGCCGCGGCCGATGCCGTGGGTGTCCTTGAGCCAGGCCGCGACGTCACCTGCCTTGCTCGTCGGTCCGAAGCCGGCCGCCTCCGCCTGGGCGAGCAGCTCGCGGGGGGTGAGACCGGTGCGGTCCTCGATGGTGTCGAGGTAGGCCTGGAAGGACATCGGGTGCTCCTGGTGGGTCGGGCGGGCGAGGGCGGTCGATCGGGGGGTGGACCGGTCGGCGGGCGCGGAGTCGTCGGTGCGCGGTTCATCAATTCTGGGGATGAGCCGGACGGGACGCCGGGACCACCCTGATCGAGCCCGAGCAGCCCCCCGAGGGAGCCCGGGACCGACCCCCCCGACACACCCTCTGGAGCACCCCGTGAAGAAGATCATCGTCGTCCCCCTCGTCGCCGTCGTGGCGGCCGCCGGTGCCGCGTCCGCCGCCGGCTTCGCCGGTGGCGTCAGCGCCGGCCCGCTGCAGGTCGGCCAGACCAACGACCTCGAGTGCGCCACCAGCGCCGAGGTCGTCGAGTGGGGCTACAACGACCACCTGGCCACGCCGAACGTGGTGAACGCCCGCGTGAAGCTCAACGGCGCGCAGTGCTCCGACCAGGCGATCACCGTGCTGCCCCTGACCCCCGGCGGCACCCAGTTCGGCCCGCGCGCGTCCGGGCGCATCCCGAACCAGCCCTCGGGCACCCAGTACGTCCGGGTCAGCTTCGACACCCCGATGGACGCCGAGCAGCTGAAGAGCGTCCGCGTCTCCATCGACCCCGGCTTCTCCGGCCAGGGCTACGGCACGATCGGCTGACACCACCGGTCGGGGGTGGCGGCTGCGGCCGCCGCCCCCGACCGTCGTCGTCCCCGTCCCTGCTCCGGAGGCTCCCGTGACCCGTCTGCTGCGCCGCCACGCCGGCAACCTGGTCGTGCTCGCGCTGCTCGGCGCCTGGTTCGTGACGCTCGGGCCGACCGCGTTCGGCGGGCCGGCGGCGTACATCGAGGTGCAGGGCCACAGCATGGACGGCACCTACGCCACCGGCGACCTCGTCGTCACCCGCGAGCAGGACACCTACGCCGTGGGCCAGATCGTGGCGTTCCGCGCCCAGGGCGGCCAGGTCATCCACCGGATCACCGGCGGCGACGGCGAGCGCGGCTACACGCTGCAGGGCGACAACAACCCCGACCCCGACCCGTGGCACCCCACCGACGCCGACGTCGTCGGCGCCGCGTGGCTGCACCTGCCCGGCAAGGCCCACCTGCTCCGGCTGCCCGGCGAGCCCTGGTTCGCCGGCCTGGCCGCGGGCCTGGTCACGCTGGTCGTGCTCGGCTGGGACGCCCGCCCGCGTCGCACAGGTGACGAGGCCGCCCAGGACGAGACCGAGGGCGTCGACGCCCCCTCGACCGGCGACGAGCTCGTCGTCGACCTCACCGACGAGCGGGTTGTCGACCTCGCCCGGGCCGAGCAGGACGTGCAGCGGTGACGCGGCACCTGTCCGTCGTGGCCCTCGTGGCCGTCGCGCTGCTCGCCGGCGGCACCGCCGGCAGCCTGTCGTCCGCCGCCGCGGCCCGGCTCGAGGTCACGTCCGCGCCCCTCCAGGTCTGGGACCGTTCCGTCTCGCTCCCGCCCGCGACCGACGCCGCGTCGGAGCCGACGACCGACGCCCCGACGCCGCCGGCCGGCGAGCCGGTGGCCCCTGCCCCCGCGGCGGTCGCCCCGGCCCCGTTCGAACCGGCCCTCGGCGACGAGCCGACTCCCTCCGCCGGCACCGAGCCGGAGGCCGAGCCGGAGCCGTCGGCGGACCCTGCCGGCGAGCCTGACGCGTCCGACGGTGCGCCGACCGGCGGGACCGACGCGGTGGAGCCGCCGGCGGCCGCGCCCGCCGGCCAGGACGGCTAGAGCGCCTCGACCTGCTCCACCAGCCAGGTCGGTCCGTCGTCGGCGGTGCTGCGCACCATCGTGAGCCGCACCCGGTTCTGGTCGGTCTGCGGCCGGTCGAGCCGGTTCGACACCGTGGTCTGGTCGACGAACAGCAGCACGACGACGCGGTCGGCGCTCGCCGACACCACGCCCGC
The DNA here is from genome assembly GCF_054777815.1 of Angustibacter speluncae. NCBI lineage: Bacteria > Bacillati > Actinomycetota > Actinomycetes > Kineosporiales > Kineosporiaceae > Angustibacter > Angustibacter speluncae. The sequence continues at coordinate 2,422 of NZ_BAAHAF010000180.1, forward strand.
CGAGATGACGTCGGCCTTGACCTCGGCCTCGGTCTGGGTGGCGACGTCGCGCACCGCGCCCTCGGAGGTGCGCTCGTAGTCCTCGCGGAACTGGCCGGTGCTGAGGGCCAGCGCCTGGTCGAAGTCCTCGTCGAGGGTGGTGTACCCGTAGGAGAGCACCGTCTCGGCCGCGGTGCGCGCCTGCTCGAGCGCGGCCGTGCGCGCGTCGTCGACCCGCTGCTGCTGGCGGTCGAGCACCGTCACGACCACCGCGGCCTCGACCAGCGGGGCGGTGAGCGCGGCGGCCGCGACCACCAGCGCCG
>NZ_BAAHAF010000181.1:0-27919 GCF_054777815.1 Angustibacter speluncae
AGCCGGTGCTCGCCGACCTGGTCGAGGCGCTGCGCGACGCGCCCGGGGAGCGCACCCCGGGCGACGCGCTGGCCGCCGCCGGGGCCACCACGGACCTGCTGACCCGGTACACCGGGGTGGTGCCGCGGCTGCGGCGGCCGGGCGTGGGCCTGCTGCTCGGACCGGCCGCACCCACCGACGGCGACCTGCTCGGCGTCCGGCTCGGGCGCGGCACCGAGCGACGTCCCGGGCGCGGCGCGCTGGTGCAGCGCGGGGCCTGGATCCCGGTGCAGGTCGCCCTGCCGTCGTCTACCGTTGACCCGCCGGCACCGGGGTCTCCCGGGCCCGGCGCACAGCCTCCCGGGGAGCCCCGATGACCACCACCGAGCCCGACGCCGGCGTCCCGGCGCGCCCGGGCGACGGCGACGACGACCGGGTCGAGCTGGTCGTCCCGGCGCAGGCCGCGTACCTGGCCGTCCTGCGCACCGCGAGCGCCGGCATGGGGGCCCGCCTCGACCTCGACCTCGACCAGATCGAGGACCTGCGCATCGCCGTCGACGAGGCCGCCGCCCTGGTGATGAGCGGTGCGCGCGAGGGCGACCGGCTGCGCGCCCGGTTCCAGCTCGGCACCGACGGCCTGGAGGTGCGGCTGAGCGGTCCGGCCACGACCCTGCCCGAGCCCGAGTCGGTCGCCTGGGCCGTGCTCGGCGCGCTCGTCGGCGAGGTCGAGGCGCTCGCGCCGGACGCGGGCCGGCCTGCCGGCGTCCGGCTCGTGCACCGCAGCCGCCGCCCGCGCACCGCGGTCGCCCCGGCCCAGCGCACCCGGGCGGGGGCGGGCGGGTGAGCACCGACGACGACCTCGTCCTGGTGCGGACGCTGCCCCCGCGCCACCCCGACCGCGAGGCCGCGCGCGACCGGCTCGTGCAGTCGCACCTGGCGCTGGTCGAGAGCCTGGCCCGCCGCTACGGGGGCCGCGGCGAGCAGCACGACGACCTGGTGCAGGTCGGCACCATCGGCCTGCTGCAGGCGATCGACCGCTTCGACCCCGAGCGCGGCGCGTCGCTCGCCGCGTTCGCCGTGCCCACCGTCCTGGGCGAGATCCGCCGGCACTTCCGCGACCGCGGCTGGGCCGTGCGCGTCCCCCGCCGGCTGCAGGAGCTGAGCCGCACCCTGTCCGAGGCCCGCGCCGTGCTGACCCAGGAGCTCGGCCGCGCGCCCACGGTCGCCGAGCTCGCCCAGCGCACCGGCCTCGACGCCGAGGTGGTGCTCGAGGGCCTGGAGTCGGCCGGTGCGTACTCCACCGTCCCGCTCACCGTCGACACCGACACCGACACCGCGTTCGGCGGCGACGACGCCGCGCTCACCCACGTCGAGAACCGCGAGGCGCTGCGGCCGCTGCTGCAGGCGCTGCCCCCGCGGGAGCGGCGCATCCTCGCGCTGCGGTTCGTGCGCGGCTGGTCGCAGCAGCAGATCGCCGAGGAGGTCGGCATCTCGCAGATGCACGTCTCGCGGCTGCTGGCGCGCACCCTGGCGGCGCTGCGCGCCGAGCTCACCGAGGTCGGCTGACCCCCGCCGCCGCTCAGAGCGTCGGCGGGTCGCCGTCCGAGCGGGTCGTGTGCTCGACGACCGGACGCGTGAACAGCCCGACCAGCACCGTCAGCGCCAGCACCGCGACCACCGCACCGAGCCAGCGCGGCCCGCCCACGAGCATCGGCGCGGCCACCGCCAGCAGCGCGATCAGCTGCACCGTGACCACCGGACCACGGGCCCAGCGCCGCCCCCGCAGCAGGCCGCGGGCACCGGCACCCAGCAGGGCCGCGAAGAGCACGGCGAACAGCGTCGTCGCCACGGCGCCGCGCGGGTCGACGCGGTCGTCACCCACCCACGCCAGCACCGACAGCACGCCCACCCCCACCAGCAGCAGGGCCTGGACGCCGAGCGCCCCGACCACGGCGAGCAGCGCCGGGGAGGGCCGCCCCGCGGAGGTCGCCCGCTCGGGTCGCGCCGTCATGGGTCGCACCGTAACGTGCTGGCCGTGGGACACCGGCGGGGAACACCCGGCGGGCCCCGACCGTTGTCCGGACGCCGTGAGCAGCCAGGAGGCAGCGCAGCCCCCGACCCAGCCCCCGACGCCGACAGGGTGGTCCTGGTCACCACCGGGCACTTCCCGGGCGGAAACCCTTGTGGTCCGCCTCCGCGACGTGTGAGGCTTGTCGACGGGACGTGAACACACGTCCCGTTGTGATGACACGGCTCGTGAAACCCTTCACAAGCAACGAGGAGTGCACCTGATGGACTGGCGTGACCGATCCGCCTGCCTGGACGAGGACCCGGAGCTGTTCTTCCCCATCGGGAACACCGGTCCCGCGCTGCTGCAGATCGAAGAGGCCAAGGCCGTCTGCCGCCGGTGCGAGGTCGTCGACACCTGCCTGAAGTGGGCGCTCGAGAACGGCCAGGACGCCGGTGTGTGGGGCGGCCTGTCGGAGGACGAGCGCCGGGCGCTGAAGCGGCGCACCGCACGGGCGCGCCGGGCCAGCTGACCCCAGCACGACACCGCGCCCCCGGAGCAGGCTCCGGGGGCGCTCGCACGTCCGGGGGCTCCGGGCTCGGTGGTCACGCAGGGTCGCGCAGCCGCACCCGCAGCTCGACCTCGGTGCCGCCCTGCGCGGGCGAGCGCCAGCCGATCCGACCGCGCAGCTCGCCGGCCACCAGCGACTGCACGATCTGGGTGCCCAGCCCTCCGTCGCCGGCGACGAAGCCCGCCGGCATGCCGGGCCCGTCGTCGGCCACGCGCACCACCAGGTCGCGGCCGTCGCGCTCGGCCCGCACCACCACCTGGGCGCTGCCCGGCTCGGCCCCCTCGCGGGTGCCGTGCTCGACGGCGTTCGACACCAGCTCGACCAGCACCAGCGCGAGGGCGTTGGCGTCCTCGGCGTGCACCATGCCGATCGTGCCCTCGCGGTGCGGCCGGGTGGTGCCCCCGACGCTGGCGGTGAGCGCCAGGCCGCGGTCGAGCAGGTCGTCGAAGTCGACGGTCTCGTCGAACCCCTGCGAGAGCGTCTCGTGCACCAACGCGATCGTGGCCACCCGCCGCATCGCCTCCTCGAGCGCCTCGCGCCCCTCGGGCGAGTCGATCCGACGGGCCTGCAGCCGCAGCAGCGCCGACACCGTCTGCAGGTTGTTCTTCACCCGGTGGTGGATCTCGCGGATGGTGGCGTCCTTGGTCATCAGCTCGCGCTCGCGCCGCAGCAGCTCGCTGACGTCGCGGCACAGCACGAGCGCGCCGATGCGCACCCCGTCGGCGAGCAGCGGCACCGCCCGCAGCGACAGCTCCACCCGCGCCGACTGCACCTGGGTGCGCCACGGCGCCCGGCCGGTGACCACGACGGCGAGCGCCTCGTCGACCGGGTCGGGACCGTCGACGAGCCCGGCGGTGACCTCGGCCAGGATCGCGCCCTCGAGGTCGTCGACGAGCCCGAGCCGGCGGTAGTTCGACAGCGCGTTCGGGCTGGCGTACGACACCACCCCGTCGGCGTCCAGGCAGATCAGGCCGTCGCCGACGCGCGGGGCGCCCCGTCGGCCCGCGGTCGTCGCGCCGTCCTGCGGGTACGAGCCCTCCCCCACCATCCGCATCAGGTGGTCGGCCGCCTCGAGGTACTCGGTCTCGAGGCCGTGGCCCTCGCGGCCCCGACCGGCGCCGACGTGGCGGGTGAGCACGGCGATCGTCCGGCCGCGGTGGCGCACCGGCACGGCGTCGAGCCCGTCGGCCTGCACCCGGGTGCGGTCGAGGAACGCCTCCGAGACCACCTCGTGCTCGGGTCCGTCGGCGCGCGACCCCACCCGGTCGCGGGGGTGCACGGTCGCGGCGGTGCTGGGCCGGCAGTGGGCGAGCACGACGTACCCGCCCGCGGGCACCACGCCCCACAGCACCAGGTCGGCGAACGACAGGTCGCACAGCAGCTGCCAGTCGCCGACCAGCTGGGAGAGCCAGTCGAGCGACGGCGCGTCGAGGCCGCAGACGTCGCGGCCGAGGTCCTGCAGGGTGGGCACGCGACGACCCTACGGGTGGGGCCGCGGCGCGCCGACCTCAGCCCGCGGAGCCCGCCCGGATCACCCCGCGCAGCACCCGCAGCGCCACCGACATCGCGGCGAGGTCGCCCTTCTCGAGCGAGCGCACCTCGTCGATCGTGGTCTGGGCCCGCGCCAGCTGGGTCGAGTTCGCCTGCTCCCACGCGTCGAGGCGCGCGTCGACGTCGTCGCCGGCGTCGGTGCTGTCGAGCACGGCCCGGGCAAGCCCCATCCACGCCGCGTACAGGTCGTCGCGCATCGCGCCGCGGGCCAGCGACTCCCACCGGTTGGACCGGTCGAGCCGCGAGATGCGGGCCAGCATGGCGTCGATCGCGTACCGCGCGCTCACCGCGAAGTAGACGCGCGCCACCTGCTCGACCGGCTCGTCGACCGCGGCCGCGAGGTCGGCGACGTCGAGCAGCGAGAACTCGTCGAGCAGCCCCGCCGCCCGCAGCGCCGTCGCGTCGTCGACGCCGGTCGCGACCATCGCCTCGCGGCCGCGCTGCAGCCGCTCCTGGTCGACGCCGAGCAGCAGCTCGTCCATGCGGCCGCGCCAGCGCGTGACGACCGGTGCGAACCGGTCGATCTCGGCCTGGACGTCGAGGTCGCCGGCGCGGTTCTGCACGAGCCACCGGGCCGCACGGTCGATCAGCCGCCGCAGCTCGAGGTAGAGGTCGGTCTGCACCGTGGTGCCGACGACGTTGTCGAGCGCCTCGACGGCGGCGACGTACTCCTCGAGCCCGTAGACCTCGCGCGCCACGACGTAGGCGCGCACGACCTGCTCCGGCGTCGCACCCGACTCCTCGCACGCGCGGAAGCAGAAGGTGATGCCGCCGCGGTTCACCAGGTCGTTGGCCACCCAGGTGGTGATGATCTCGCGCCGCAGCGGGTGCGCCTGGAGCCGGTCGGCGTAGCGCTCGACGAGCTGGCGCGGGAAGTACCGCTCGAGGACGCCCTGGAACCACGGCTCGTCCGGGATGCTGCTGGCGAGCACGTCGGCGGTGAGCGCGATCTTCGAGTAGGCCACCAGCACCGAGAACTCGGGCGAGGTGAGGCCGCGGCCCTGCTCGTCGCGGCGCTCGAGACCCCGTGCGCTGGGCAGGAACTCGAGCTCGCGGTCGAGCTCACCGGTGCTCTCGAGGGCCTTGATCAGCCGCGCGTGCACGCTGAGCATCGAGTGGCTCTGCTTGCGGGCGTTGCCGAGCAGGACGTTCTGCTCGTAGTTGTCGCGCAGCACCAGGCGCGCGACCTCGTCGGTCATCTCGGCCAGCAGCGTGTTGCGCTGCTTGGTGGTGAGGTCGCCGTCGGCGACCACCTGGTCGAGCAGGATCTTGATGTTGACCTCGTGGTCGGAGCAGTCGACGCCGGCCGAGTTGTCGATCGCGTCGGTGTTGACCCGGACGCCCCCGAGCGCGGCCTGGATGCGCCCGAGCTGGGTCAGCCCGAGGTTGCCGCCCTCACCGACGACCTTGACGCGCAGGTCGCGCCCGTCGACGCGGATGGCGTCGTTCGCCTTGTCGCCCACCGAGGCGTTGTCCTCGGACGAGGCCTTGACGTAGGTGCCGATGCCGCCGTTCCACAGCAGGTCGACCGGCGCCTGCAGGATCGCCTTCATCAGGTCGGACGGCGTCATCGCCGTGGTGCCGTCGGGCAGCCCCAGCCGCTCGCGCACCTGCGGGGTGATGGGCACCGACTTGGCCGACCGCGGGTGCACACCGCCGCCCTCGCTGAGCAGCGAGGTGTCGTAGTCGGCCCAGGACGAGCGCGGCAGCTCGAACAGCCGCTGCCGCTCCGCGAACGAGCTCGCGGGGTCGGGGTCGGGGTCGAGGAAGACGTGCCGGTGGTCGAAGGCCGCGACCAGGCGGATCTGCTCGGACAGCAGCATGCCGTTGCCGAACACGTCGCCGCTCATGTCGCCGACGCCGACGACGGTGAAGGGCTGGGTCTGGGTGTCGTGGTCCATCTCGCGGAAGTGCCGCTTCACCGACTCCCACGCACCGCGGGCGGTGATGCCCATCGCCTTGTGGTCGTAGCCGACCGAGCCGCCGGACGCGAAGGCGTCGCCGAGCCAGAAGTCGTAGTCGCCGGCGATGCCGTTGGCGATGTCGGAGAACGTCGCCGTGCCCTTGTCGGCCGCGACGACGAGGTAGGTGTCGTCGCCGTCGTGGCGCACCACGCGCGGCGGCGGCTCGACGACCCGTGCCCCGGTGTCGTCGCGCACCAGGTCGTCGGTGACGTCGAGCAGCGCGGAGATGAACGTGGTGTAGCTCGCGACGCCCTCGGCCAGCCAGGCCTCGCGGTCGACCGTGGGGTCGGGCAGCTGCTTGGCGACGAAGCCGCCCTTGGCGCCGGTGGGGACGATGACGGCGTTCTTCACCATCTGCGCCTTGACCAGGCCGAGGATCTCGGTGCGGAAGTCCTCGCGGCGGTCGGACCACCGCAGCCCGCCGCGGGCTACCGCGCCGAACCGCAGGTGCACGCCCTCGACGCGCGGGGCGTAGACCCAGATCTCGTGCGCCGGAAGCGGTTTGGGCAGGTCCGGGACGCGCTTGGGGTCGAGCTTGACGGCGACGTGCGCCTTCGGGCGGCCGTCGGCGTCCTGCTGGTAGAAGCTCGTGCGCTCGGTGGCGGTGATCATGCCGAGCAGCGAGCGCAGGATGCGGTCCTGGTCGAGGCTGGCGACGCCCTCCAGGGCGTGGGTGATCTCCTCGACCAGCGCGTCGGCGGTCTCGCGCCGCTCGGCCGGCTCGCCCCCGCGGTCGGGGTCGAAGCGCGCCTCGAACAGGTCGACCAGCCGCCGGGCGATCGCGACGTTCGCGAGCAGCGCCTGCTCGACGTACTCCTGGCTGAAGGTCGAGCCGGTCTGGCGCAGGTACTTCGTGTAGGTGCGCAGCACCACGATCTGGCGCCAGGTCAGGCCGGCCGCGATGACGAGCTGGTCGAGCCCGTCGGTCTCCGCCAGCCCCGCCCACCCGGCCGACAGCGCGTCGGTGAGCATCTCGCGCGTCGCGGACGAGCGGGACAGGCCGGGGTAGCGCAGGCCGAAGTCGTAGACGTAGGCGCGGGTGCCGTCCTGCGCGTCGATCTCATAGGGCCGCTCGTCGACGACCTCGACACCGAGGTTGCGGAAGAACGGCAGCACGGTGGTGAGCGAGAGCGGCTCGCGGCGGAACAGCTTGAGCCGCCGCTCGTCCGGGCCCGCACCCACCGGCTCGTACAGGCTGGTCTCGAGCCGGTCCGCGCCGTCGTCGCGGGCGGCGGCCTCGACCCGCTTCAGGTCGCCGACGGCGACCCGGGCGGGGAAGTCCTCCTTGTACGCCTCCGGGAAGCCCCCCTCCCAGGCGCGCTGCAGGCGGGTGGCCTCGACCTCGCCGACCTCGCGCACGAGCGCCTCGCCGAGGTCCTCCTCCCAGGTGCGGGTCGCCTCGACCAGCCGGGTCTCGAGCGCCTTGGCGTCGACCTCGGGGATCTGGGCGCCCCGCGGCGGGCGCAGGACGAAGTGCAGCCGGGCGAGCACCGACTCGCCGACCCGGGTCGTGTAGTCGACCGACTCGGCGCCGAACGCCTCCGACAGCACCTCCTGCATCCGCAGCCGGACCGCCGTGTTGTAGCGGTCGCGCGGCAGGTAGACGATCGCCGACACGAACCGGCCGTAGTCGTCGGTGCGCAGGAACAGCCGCGTGCGGCGACGCTCCTGCAGGTGCAGCACCGCCATCGCGGTGCGGTACACCTCGGCGGCGTCGGTCTGGAACAGCTCGTCGCGCGGGTAGGTCTCGAGGATCGCGAGCAGGTCCTTGCCCGAGTGCGACGACGGCGACAGGCCCGCCTCGGACAGCACCGCCTGCACGGTGGTGTCGACGATCGGGACGCGGCGCACGCTCTCGGTGTAGGCCGCGGACGTGAACAGGCCGAGGAAGCGCCGCTCCCCCACCACCTGGTCGCCGTCGAACACCTTGACGCCGACGTAGTCGAGGTAGCTGTTGCGGTGCACCGTGGCCCGCGAGTTGGCCTTGGTCAGCACCAGCACGTGCCGCTCGCGGGCCTTGGCCCGCACCGCGGGCGAGAGCCGGTCGAAGCTGTGCGAGGCCTCGGTCTGGTCGTAGCGCAGGATGCCGAGGCCGGTGCCGGTGACGGCGGTGAGCGACTCCTCGCCCGGCGTCCCCTCGAGCAGGTACTCGCGGTACCCGAGGAAGGTGAAGTTCTCGTCGACGAGCCAGCGCAGCAGCCGCTCGGCCTCGGCGGCCTCACCGGCGAGGTCGGCCGGGACGCGCGCGGCGAGGTCGGTGGCGACCTGCTCGGCCTGGGCCCGCATCTTCGGCCAGTCCTCGACGGCGGCCTGCACGTCGGCCAGCACCGCCTCGAGCTCGCCGCGCAGGCGCTCGGCCTCGGCGGCGTCCGGCACCAGGTCGATCTCGACGTGCATCCACGACTCGCTGACGGCGTCGTGCGGCCAGTCGTCGCCGCGCTCGCCCGAGGCCAGCGACGCGGTCGAGGTGTCGAGCACCTCGAGCAGCCGGCCGGTGACGTCGCGGCGCACCACGACGATCGGGTGCACGACGAGGTGCACGGAGCGGTCGTCCTGGATGAGCCGACCGGTCACCGAGTCGACCAGGAACGGCATGTCCTCGGCGACGACCTCGATGACGGTGTGACCGCCCGCGCCCGCACCGGTCTGCCAGCCGTGGCTGTCGACGGTCGGCGTGAAGACCCGCACGACCGCGGTGCCCTGGCTGCGCTCCTCGGCCAGGCGCCGGTGCGACAGGGCCGCGCCCGCGAGGTCGACGGGGTCGCGCGCCAGCAGGTCCTCGTCCGGGACGTGCCGGTAGTAGCGGGTGAGGAACCCGAGCAGGTCGTCGGACCCGCTCTTCTCGGTGGCCGCCGCGCGCTCCAGCGCCTGCGCCCTCGCGTCGTCGCTGCGTACCGCCGTGGTCGACATCCCGCTCACCCCTGCGTCCGAGAACACCGTCGTCCGAGGGTCGCCCGGACGGCCTGCCGGGCACCACGGCGTCGTGGTGCCCGGTCGAGACTAGCCCTGCGCGAACGGCGCGGGAGGCGGGGTTCCCCCGCCCGGGTCAGACGTTGACGCCGTAGTCGCGCGCGATGCCGCCGAGGCCCGCCGCGTAGCCCTGACCGACCGCGCGGAACTTCCACTCCTGCCCGTTGCGGTAGATCTCGGCGAAGATCATCGCGGTCTCGGTGGCGGCGTCCTCGGACAGGTCGTAGCGGCCGAGCTCGGTGCCCGAGGCGGCGTCGACGACCCGCACGAACGCGTTGCGCACCTGGCCGAAGTTCTGCCGCCGGTTGTCGGCGTCGTAGATCGACACCGCGACGACGACCTTGTCGGTGTCGGCGGGCATCCGGGTCAGGTCGAGGTGGATCTGCTCGTCGTCGCCGCCACCGACGCCGGTGAGGTTGTCGCCCGCGTGGCGCACCGCGCCGTCGCCGGACTCGAGCTGGTTGAAGTAGACGAAGTGCCGGTCCGACACGACCCGCCCGCTGGTGCCCACGACGATCGCCGACGAGTCCAGGTCGAACGGCGAGCCGTCGGTGCTGCGGGCGTCCCAGCCCAGCCCGACCGTCACCGCGCTCAGCCCGGCCGGCCCCGCGGCCTTGGTGAGCGACATGTTCCCGCCCTTGGTCAGCGACAGCCCCATGGTGCGTCCCCTCCTCCTGTCGTGCGGCGCTCAGAGCGCGCCGCGCAGCTCCCACAGCAACGGGTAGAACCGTAGCGGCAGCCGCGAGCGCAGGTACGGCGCGCCGCTGGAGCCGCCGGTGCCCGACTTCGTGCCGATCTGGTACTCGACCATCTGCACGTGCCGCGCCCGCCAGTGCGCGAAGTTCGCGTCGTGGGTGAGGAGTGCCTCGGAGAGCTCCCACACGTCGGCGTGCTGCGGGCGGTTGCGGGCGACCTCGACCAGCGAGGCGCGCAGGGCGTCCTCGGTCGAGGTGTCGAGCCCGGCGGCGTCGAGGACGCCGACGTAGGCGTCCCACAGGCTCGGCTCGTCGAGGCGCCGCAGCAGCCGCCCGCGCTCGTCGGGCGTGAGACCGCGGAAGCGGTCGAGGAACCCGGGGTCCTTGGCGCCGGAGAGGAACTCGATCTCGCGGAACTGCACGGACTGGAACCCGGACGCCGGCGCGAGCCGCTCGCGGAAGGCGAGGAAGTCCTGCGGCGTCATCGTGAACAGGATCTCGACCTGCGCGACGAGCACCCGCTCGATGGTGTCGGCGCGGCCGAGCAGGTGGCGGGCCCACCACAGCCGCCCGTCGGCCATCGCCGCGCGCACCTCCTCGAGGTCGTGCAGCAGCTGGGCGAACCACAGCTCGTACGCCTGGTGGATGGTGATGAAGAGCAGCTCGTCGTGCGCCGGCGGGTCGCTCTCGAGCACCTGCGCGCTGAGCAGCTGGTCGAGCCGCAGGTACGAGCCGTAGGTGAGCAGACCGCCCTGCTCGCCGAAGTGCCGGTCGCTCGGCGGGTCCGTGGGGTCGCTCGTCGGCTGCGTCACGGCGCACACCCTAGGGGGCGGCTAGGGGGCGGCGGTCTCGCGCATCGCCTCGCCGACGACCTCGATGCCGTCCTTGGCGCGCTCGGTGGCGTAGACCCGGTTCCACGGCTCCCACGCGAACCGGTCGAGGACGACCGCGCGGTCGGTGCCGACGCGGACGCTGAGCCCGAGGTCGTCGACGTCCACCGACGACGCTCCGGCGGCGTCGACCACGAGCGCCTGCCGCGAGGAGGGGTCGGACAGGCCCGCCATCGCCCACGGGACGCGGACGGTGAGGGTGCTGCCCTCGACCCGCCACACGTTGCGGCTGTCGTAGCCGTCCTGGTCGGGCGCCGTCGGCCCGGCGCGCAGCACACCGGTGTCGTGGAACTCGGCGGGCAGCCGCTCCCCCGTCGACGGCACCGTCAGCGGGCGGTTCGTCATGAGCCGGAACGGCACCCACCCGTCCTGGGCCGGAGGGCGGAGCGCGGCGACGTCGGACGAGTCGAGCCGGACGGGGTCGACCTCCTCGCGCACCCAGGCCTGGCCCGTGGCGGTCTCCGGGTCCAGCGTCCACGACCAGTCCGCGTCGCCGTCGGCACCGCCGGGCGCGGGCGGGCCGGTGACGTCCGGGCGGGCGTCGAGGCCCAGCACCACCGGCCCGGTCGGCACGTCGTCGAGCTCGACGACGAGGTGCAGGTACGACTCGTCGTAGGTCGCGGTGACCGACCGGACTCCGTCGCGCGGCTCGGCCAGGAGCTCCTGCGGGCGCTGCTCGGGGCCTGTGGCGTCCTGCGCGTGCAGGCCGAAGTGCTGCTCGTTGGTGAGCGCGTCGTGCCAGAGCTGGCGCCGGTCGGCGGGGACCTGGTGCTCGATCGTGTTCCAGGTGAACTTGAACCACTCGTCCGACCACGAGAACAGCAGGCCGCCGGCCAGGCCGATGCGGCGCAGCGCGCGCAGCAGGTCGGCGTCGACCTGCATCGCCTCGGCCTCGCTGTGCCCGCCCTGGTCGCGGCCGAGCGAGCCCGCGTGGGCCGAGCCGAGCGAGGACGGGACGCCGGTCTCGGTCACCATCAGCGGCAGCCCGGCCTGCGCGTGGTGCGCCTGCAGCGCGAGCAGGTACGCCTCGTACGGGTCGGCCTGCCCGTCCGGGCGCCGGTACGCCTGCAGCGCCGGTTCGTGCCGCTGGAAGTCCGGGTAGTACGGGTAGGCGTGGTAGGACGCGAAGCTGCCGCCGGGCCAGGCAGCCGTCGGCAGCACGTGGTTGGCGTCGACCCCGACCAGGTCCTCCTCCTCGAGCGGCTCGTCGGGGTGCTCCAGCGGGTCGACCGTCGGCCAGCTCACCAGCGCGACGGGCACCGAGGTGCCGTGCTCGGCGAGCGCGACGGCGGTCTCGTCGAGGCGGGCGGCGATCCAGCGCTCGGTGGCGGTGGCGTCCGGCGTGCTGGCGAAGAACCGGCCGTCGTGGCCCGGGCGCGCGGCCTCGACCCGGTCGGTGCGCAGCACCGACCGCGGGTCCCACTCGACACCGACGAGCCAGGCCGCCGTCCACGCGGACACGTCGGTCGACCAGGTGCCCTCGGCCCGGCCGCGCTGCTCGGCGCGCTCGAGGTCGCCGTGCACGGCCCCGACGGCGGCGCGCACCTCGTCCTGCATCTTCGTCGTGACGGTCTCGTCGTAGAGCGTCTTCGTCTCCTCGACGTACGACTCGTCCGGCAGGTACACCCCCTGCACCAGGTACAGCGGCGCGTCCTCGTGCGCGGTGTTGTACGCCGCCAGCTCGTCGTAGAACGCGGGCGGGTGGATCGTGTAGACGCGCACCACCCGCACGCCGAGCTCGCCCATCGCGGCGAACCACCGCCGGTAGTCGTCGGCGGTGATGGCGAGCTCGCCCGGCTGGTGGCCCGGCGTGGTGCTGCCGAGGTTCACGCCCGGCAGGAAGCCGACGTCGCCGTCGCGGGTGTGCAGCGCGAAGCCCTCGGGACCCGACCGCGCCACGACCGACAGGCCGTCGACGGTCTGCGGCGCCGGCGCCCACGACGGTCCGGCGGGCACCTCGGGCACGGGGTCCTCCTGCGGCGGCGGGTCGGGGTCCTGGCCGTCGGGGTCCCGGCCGCCGAGCAGCGAGCAGCCGGCGAGCACGCAGACGAGGGTCAGGACCGCCGCCGCGCGGCTTGTCCACAGCCGCCGGGATCGTGCGCGCCGGACGCCTCCCACGTTCGTAGACTTCCACAGTGACGGACGACCTGGCGCGCCACGACGCGGCCGGTGGCGCCGCGCGGCAGCCGTCCGCCCCGCCACCCGAGCACCGTCACGCCGTCGACGTCGAGGCCCTCGAGCGCGGCGCCCTGGCGCTCGGCCCGCTGTCGGACTCGCTGCGGACGATGTCGACCCAGCTCGTGCACGCCCAGTCCGACCCGGGCGACCCGCCCGCCGCCGACGACGTGCTCGACCTGCAGGCCGCCGCGTCCGACGCCCTGTTCGCGCTCTCCCGCGGCCTCGACGAGTCCGCCGGGCTGCTGCAGGTGAGCGCGCGCGGCTACCGCGGTGCGGAGGAGGACGTCACCCGCACGCTGCGCCGGCTCGCCGGCGAGGGTCCGTGAGCGTGCTGGTGCCGGGCGACCCGGCGTCGGTGTCGAGCCTGGGCGCCGAGCTCGTGCGTCGCGCCGACACCGTCCGCGAGCACCGCGACGACCTGGCCCGCACCCGGGCCTCCCTCGGCTGGGAGGGACCCGCCGGCCACGCGTTCGGCACGTCGGTGCGGGCCCAGGAGCGGGCGCTCGACGACGTCGCGGAGGCGCTGGCCGAGGGCGGTCGGGCGCTGCAGAACTTCGCCGTCGACCTGCAGCACGCCCGGGCGCTGGCCGGCGAGGCCGACGGCTTCCTGCGCGCCCACGGCCTGGTGCTGCACGACGGCCTGCGCGTCGGCCTGCCGCCCGGCGTCTACGGCGTCGACGACGCCCGCGCCTACGAGCACCACGTCCCCGAGGGCCAGCGGCTGGTCGACCGCGCGGTCGCCGAGCGCGACGAGGCCGCGAGGGTCCTGCGGCTGCGCACCCAGGGCCCCACCGCCCTGCTGCAGCAGACCCCCGCCGCCGTGGCCGCCGCCGTCCAGGTCGCCGCCGGCGCCCTCACCCGTCGCTGACGCTCCCTGCCCGTTTACCCAGTTCAGTGCTGGAAGTGACACCGGAGTGGTGCTGCGACACGTGTGACACGCCAGAGCGCCTCGTCCAGTGCCTCCCGGACGGCAGGACGCCGCGCGTGCGGGCCCAGGGCGCCCGGCAGTAGGTTCGGCGCCATGAAGCTGCAGGAGGAGATCCGCTACGACGCCCCGCCCGCCGACGTCGCGGCGATGCTCGCCGACCCGTCGTTCGTCGAGGACAAGTGCCGTGCCACCGGCGCGCTCGAGCAGACCGTCGAGGTCGACGGCGACGCCTCCGGCCCGTTCACCGTGACCACGGTGCGCCACATGCCGACGGACGAGTTCCCGGACGTGGCCAAGAAGTTCGTCGGCGACACCGTCGTCATCAAGCAGGTCGACACCTGGCAGGCCGCGCAGGAGGACGGCTCGCGCAGCGGCGACGTGCGGCTGAAGATCGCCGGCGCGCCCGTCGAGCTGCTCGGGACGATGGCCCTGGCGCCGTCCGGGAGCGGCACGCTGCAGGAGCTGGTCGGCGACCTCAAGGCGTCGGTCCCCCTCCTCGGCGGGAAGCTCGAGAAGGCCGCCGCCCCCGCGATCGTGATGGCGCTGCGCAAGGAGCAGGAGGTCGGCCGGGCGTACCTCGCCGGCTGAGCTCTGGCGTGGACGGCCCCGCGCTCGTGCAGCGGCTGCTGGTCGACGTCCCTGCGGTCGAGCACGTGGTGCGCGAGCACCCGAACGACGACGACGATCTGCTGCTCGACCTCGCGCTGCGCGAGGGGGATCGCTACGTCCAGGACGCCGTGCTCGTGTCGTTCGTCGAGGGTGCGGGCGCGTTCCGGAGGAGGCGCCGGAGCTCCTGTCCACCTGGCCACCCCGGTTGACCGCCGCCCGCGCACTCCTCTGACCGGACCACAGGTGCCGCGAGCACAGCTGCTGGCAGGTTCGCCCGGACGGCGGTGCAGGACCCCGGATGGGCCGGACCTGCCTGCGTTCCTGCCCGCTCGCGCGGGGGTCAGACCAGGAACTTGCCGGGGTTGAGGATGCCCTGCGGGTCGAGCGCGGCTTTCACGGCGCGCTGCACGTCGAGGTGGACGTCGCCGACCTGGCGCTGCAGGTGGCCGCGCTTCGCCAGCCCGACGCCGTGCTCGCCCGTGATGGTGCCGCCCAGGTCGAGCGCCAGGTCGAGCAGCGCCGAGAACGCCTGCGCCGCACGGTCTCTCGCGTCGACGTCGTCGCGCGGGTACACGATCGTCGGGTGCATGTTGCCGTCGCCGGCGTGGCCGAAGGTGGCGACCTCGACGTCGAACCGCTCGCCCACCTCGCGGCACCCGGCCACCAGCGCGGGCACCGCCGAGAGCGGGACGCCCACGTCGTCGAGCACCCAGCCCCCGCGGGCCTCGAGCGCGGTGACGGCGCTGCGCCGCGCCATGGTGAGCATCGACCCCTCGGCCGGGTCGGACGTCGCCATCGCGAACGACGCGCCGGCCTCCTCGCAGAGCCGTTGCAGCGCCAGCGACTCCGCGGTACCGGCGTCGCCCGGCTCGTCGGTCTGGAGCAGCAGCAGCGCCGCGGCGGAGCGGTCGAGACCGGACGGGTGCAGGTCCTCGACGGCGGCGACCGTCGCCGCGTCCATGAGCTCGCACATGCTCGGGCGCATCGAGGCGACCACGGACGACACCGCACGCCCGGCGTCGACGAGGTCGTCGAAGACCGCGACCACCGTGCACGGCTGCGCCCGGGCCGGCAGCAGCCGCACCGTCACCTCGGTGACGACCCCGAGCACCCCCTCGCTGCCGACGAACAGCCGGGTGAGGTCGAGCCCGGCGACGTCCTTGACGGTGCGCCCGCCGGTGCGCAGCACGCGGCCGTCGGCGAGCACGACCTCCAGGCCGAGCACCGCGTCCCGGGTCACCCCGTACTTCACGCAGCACAGGCCACCGGCGTTCGTGGCGACGTTGCCCCCGATCGAGCAGAAGTCCTGCGAACCGGGGTCGGGCGCGTAGAACAGCCCCTTCTCGGCGACCGCGCGCTTGAGGTCGCCGTTCACGACCCCCGGCTGCACCACGGCGAGCATGTCGTCGGGGTCGATCTCGACGACGGCGTCCATCCGCTCGACGCACAGCACGACGCACCCGTCGACGGCGTTCGCCGCCCCCGCCAGCCCGGACCCCGCGCCGCGCGGCACCACCGGCGTGCCGGTCGCCGACGCCCACCGCATGGTCGCCACGACGTCGTCGGTCGAGGCGGCCCGCACGAGGGCGAGCGGCGTGCCGGCGGGCGACCACGGCTCGCGGTCGCGCGAGTACGACGCGACGACGTCGACGTCGGTGACCAGGGCGCCCGGCGACAGCGTCGGCGCCAGGTCGGTGAGGCTCATGCGAGAGCTCCTCGGGCTCAGCCCATGTGGGGGTAGCGGTGGTCGGTCGGCGGGACGAACGTCTCCTTGATCGACCGGGTCGACGTCCACCGCAGCAGGTTCTGCGCGGCGCCCGCCTTGTCGTTGGTGCCCGACGCGCGCCCGCCGCCGAACGGCTGCTGCCCGACGACGGCGCCCGTGGGCTTGTCGTTCACGTAGAAGTTGCCCGCGGCGTAGCGCAGCCGCTCGGTCGCGGACGAGATCGCTGCCCGGTCGGTGGCGATCACCGCCCCGGTGAGCGCGTAGTCGGCCACCGACTCCATCTGCTCGACGACCCGGTCGTAGCGGCGGTCGTCGTAGACGTGCACCGCCAGGATCGGCCCGAAGTACTCGGTGGTGAACACCTGGTCGGTCGGGTCGCTCGCCTCGAGCACGGTGGGACGCACGAACCACCCGACGCTGTCGTCGTAGGTGCCGCCCGCGAGCACCTTCACGTCGGACGCCGCGTGCGCCCGGTCGATCGCGTCCTTGTGCTTGGCGAAGGCGCGGTCGTCGATGACGGCCGACATGAAGTTCGAGAAGTCGGTCGTCGGGCCCTGGGTGAGCGACTCGGTGAGCTGCACCAGGTCGTCCTTGAGCGAGCGCCACAGCGAGCGCGGCACGTACGCGCGGGAGGCGGCCGAGCACTTCTGCCCCTGGTACTCGAACGCGCCGCGCACCATGGCGATCTTGAGCACGTCGACGTCGGCGGAGGGGTGGGCGAGGATGAAGTCCTTGCCGCCGGTCTCGCCGACGATGCGCGGGTAGGTGCGGTACGAGGCGATGTTCTCCCCCACCGAGCGCCACAGGCGCTGGAACGTCGGCGTCGAGCCGGTGAAGTGGATGCCCGCCAGGTCGCGGTCGGCCAGCAGCACCTTCGAGACGTTGAGACCGTCGCCGTGCACGAGGTTGATGACGCCGGGCGGCAGGCCCGCGGCCTCGAGCAGCGCCATCGTGAAGTGCGCCGACAGCGCCTGGGTGGGCGACGGCTTCCAGACCACCACGTTGCCCATCAGGGCGGGTGCGGTCGGCAGGTTGGCACCGATCGCGGTGAAGTTGAAGGGCGTGATCGCGTAGACGACGCCCTCGAGCGGACGGTGGTCGCTGCGGTTCCAGACGCCCTTGCTGTTCGCCATCGGCTGCTCGCGGTAGATCTCGCCCGCGAAGTGCACGTTGAACCGCAGGAAGTCGATCAGCTCGCAGGCGGCGTCGATCTCGGCCTGCACGGCCGTCTTGGCCTGCCCGAGCATCGTCGCGGCGTTCAGGGTCGCGCGCCACGGGCCGGACAGCAGCTCGGCCGCCTTGAGGAACACCGCCGCGCGGTCGTCGAACGACAGCGCCCGCCACCCCGGCGCCGCGCGCTTGGCGGCCTCGACCGCGGACTGCGCGTCGGCGACGGTCGAGTTCTTCAGCACCCCCAGCACGTGCCGGTGCTCGAACGGCGCGGTGACCTGGGTGCGGCGGCCCCCACCCATCACCTGCTCGCCGTCGACCCAGTTCGGCAGGTCGTGCCGCTGGCCCCACAGCTCGGCCAGGCGCACCTCGAGCGCGGCCCGTTCGGGGCTGCCGGGGGCGTGGTCGAGCACGGGCTCGTTGACGGGGGCGGGGACTCGGGTCACGGCGTCCATGCCGCTCATCATGCCGTGTCCGGCACGCGCGTCCAGCCGCGCCGCCCGACGCCCCCCACCTGCCAGGATGGGCGCCATGACCAGCGTGCAGTTCCCCGACGGCTTCCGGTGGGGCGTGGCGACCGCCGCGTTCCAGATCGAGGGCGCGTCCGACGTCGACGGCCGCAAGGACTCCATCTGGGACGTCCTGTGCCGTCGTCCCGGCGCCGTGCTGAACGGCGACACCGGCGAGGTCGCCTGCGACCACTACCACCGGATGCCCGAGGACGTGCGGCTCATGAAGGAGCTCGGCGTCGGCACCTACAGGTTCTCGACGTCGTGGGCCCGGGTGCGCCCGGACGGCGGCGACGTCAACCAGATGGGCGTCGACTTCTACTCGCGCCTGGTCGACGAGCTGCTCGAGGCCGGCATCCGGCCGTGGCTGACGCTGTACCACTGGGACCTGCCGCAGGCGCTCGAGGACGAGGGCGGCTGGACCTCGCGGCGCACCGCCGACGCGTTCGTCGAGTACGCCCTGACGATGCACGACGCGCTCGGCGACCGCGTGCCCACCTGGACGACGCTGAACGAGCCCTGGTGCTCCTCGCTGCTGTCGTACGCCCGCGGCGAGCACGCCCCCGGTCGCACGGAGCCGCGGGCCGCCGTCGCCGCCCTGCACCACCTGCTGCTCGCCCACGGCCAGGCCGCGCAGGCGCTGCGGTCGGCGGGGGTCGGGGCCGGCCGCGGCGACGAGCTCGGCATCACCCTGAACGTGGGTGGCTTCGTCCCGGCCGACCCGGCGAGCGAGGGCGACCTCGAGATCGTCCGGCGGCTCGACGGCCTGCAGAACCGCGTGTTCCTCGACCCCGTGCTGCGCGGCGAGTACCCCGCCGACGTCGTCCGCGACCTGGAGCCGTTCGGCTTCGCCGACCACGTGCGTGACGGCGACCTCGAGCTGATCGCCACCCCGATCGACGTGCTCGGCATCAACTACTACTCGTCGTCCCTCGTGCGCGACGGCCAGGGCGAGTGGCCCTCGCCCTGGGTCGGCGCCGACACCCCGGAGGTGGCGCGGGTCGAGGTGGTCGAGCGCGACGTGCCCCGCACCGCGATGGGCTGGGACGTCACGCCGGACGTGCTGCGCGACCTGCTGGTGCGCTTCGACCGCGAGTACGACCGCCTCGGCGCCGGTACCGAGGTCGTCATCACCGAGAACGGCGCCGCCTACCCCGACCCCGACCCGGTCGACGGTCGGGTGCCGGACAAGGACCGCCGGGCCTACCTCGAGGCGCACCTGCGGGCGTGCCACGAGGCGATCGAGGCGGGCGTGCCGCTGACGGGCTACCTGGCGTGGTCGTTCATGGACAACTTCGAGTGGGCGTTCGGCTACGACCGCCGGTTCGGCATCGTCCACGTCGACTACGACACGCAGGTGCGCACGCCCAAGGACAGCGCGCTCTGGTACTCGAAGGTGATGCAGGACAACGGGTTCTGAGTCCTACCCCGACCACAGCCCCTGCTTGATCCGCGACGCGAGCCGCCGGTACACCGGCCCGACCAGCCGCGCGGGCAGCACGGGGTGCCGCTCCTCGAGCCAGACCCGCCCGCGCGGGTGCAGCCCGAGCAGCCACCACTGCACCCGGCGCAGCGGCGTCGTGCGCAGCCCGGCGGGCTCGCTGTCGTGCACCTCGAGCCGGCGCAGGTGCTTGACGCTGACGTAGCCGTACTGGCCCGGGCTCACCAGGCGCAGCGGTGCGCCGTGGTCGCCGTCGAGCGGTGCGCTGTCGAGGGTGTCGGCGAGCAGCACGTGCGGCGCCAGCGCGTCGCGCAGCTGCACGACCGAGCAGAACCCGTCGGCGCCGCGGAACAGCAGGTGCGTCGGCCGGCGGCCGGCCGCGAGCCGCGGCTCGACCACCTCGCGGTAAAGGTCGGCGACGGCCACGCCCTCCCAGCGCAGCCCGGTCGCCGTCCACCCGGCGACGCAGTGCAGGTCGGCCTCGACCGTCCGGCGGGGCAGCTCGCGCAGCCGCCCCAGCGGCAGCTCGAGGTCGTCGCCGGCGCCCCGCACGACCAGCACCGGGTCGGGCGGCACCGGCGGCGGCGGGTGGCGCAGGTCGACGCCGAACCGCGGGAAGCCCTCCACCGCAACCTGTCCGGGCGGCAGGGCGTGCTCGCTCACGCGTCCACGGTAGTCCTGTCACCGGCGTCCAGGTCGGGCGCGTGGTCGTCGTGGATGCGCAGGGCAGCGACCAGCTCGCGGTAGAGGTCGTCGGACGCCAGCAGCTCGGCGTGCGACCCGACGGCGCGCACGCGACCGGCGTCCATCACCACGATCTGGTCGGCGTCCAGCACCGTCGACAGCCGGTGCGCGACCGTGACGACGGCCGCCCGCGACGCGACGTCGGCGATGCACTGCTGCAGCGCCTGCTCGGTGATGCCGTCGACCTGCGCCGTCGCCTCGTCGAGGAGCAGCACCTCCGGGGTGCGCAGCACGGCCCGGGCCACCCCGACGCGCTGCCGCTGGCCGCCGGACAGCTCGCCGGCCTGCAGCGAGGTGTCGACGCCCTGCGGGAGCGCCGCGACCACGTCGGTGAGGCGGACGGACGCGAGCGCCGCGGCCACCTCCTCGTCCGAGGCGTCGGGGTGGGTGAACGTGACGTTCTCGCGCACGGTGCCGGGCACCAGCGGCGTCTCCTGCTCGACGTAGGCCAGCCGCGCCCGCACCTCCTGCGGCGTCCACTGCGCGTACGGCCTGCCGTCGAGCCGGATCTCGCCCTCGGACGGCTCGAGGAAGCGCAGCAGCAGCGACAGCAGCGTGGTCTTGCCGGCACCCGACGGCCCGACGACCGCCGTGTGGCCGCGACGCGGGATGCGCAGGTCGACCCGCGAGACGGCCTCGCCCGCGTCCGGCCCGTACCGGGCGCTCACGCCGACCAGCTCGAGCACGTGCGCGTCGTCGCGGTCGGTGGGCTCGGGCGCCGCGTCGGGGGCGGTGACGGGCTCCGGCTCGAACCGGCGCATCTGCCCGATCCGCTCGGCGGCGGCGATGCCGGACTGCAGCGCGGTGAGGTTGCCGGTGAGCTCGGTGATCGGACCCATCAGCCCGAAGGCGTAGAGCAGGAACGCGATCAGCGTCGAGACCTCCATCGCCCCCTGGGACGCCCGCCACGCCCCCACGCCGAGGATGACGATGATCGCCAGCTGCAGGCCGGTCCAGGCGATCGTCCAGACCGTCGCGCTCGTGACCGCGGCGCGGACGCCGTACCGGGCGGCGGTCTCGGCGTGCCCGCCGACCACCTCGCCGATCCGGGCCTCGGCGCGGCTCGCCTTGACGGTGCGGATGGCGCGCACCGCGCCCTCGAGCGTCGACCCGATCTGGCCGACCGCCTCCTGCGCCTTCGCCTCCGCGGCGGCGATGCGGGGCAGCAGCGCCAGCATCAGCACGGTGACGACGGCCACCGCGGCGACGGTGGTGCCGAGCAGCGGCAGGTCGAGCACCCCCATCAGCACGAGCGTGCCCACCAGCATCACGCTCGCGTTCACCAGCCCGACCAGGCTCGACGAGGCCTGGTGCAGCAGGCCGGTGTCGCTGGTGACCCGGGTGACGACCTCGCCGGACGGCGTGCGGACGACCTCGCCGACCCGGGCGCGCAGGACGGTGTCGACGAGCAGCCGGCGCGCGGCGAGCACGACCGCCTCCCCGAGCCGCCCGAACAGGATCCACTGCACGAACGAGACCGCGGCGCCCGCCACCACCAGCACCAGCAGCCAGAGCACCGGGCCGGCGAGGTCCCCGGAGGTGCCGAGCGAGTCGAGCACCCACTTGGTGACGAGCGGGGTGGCCAGACCGGCGGCGCTGGCGAGCAGCCCGAGCAGCAGCCCGAGCAGCAGGGCGCCCCGGTGGGGGCGCAGGAGGTCGAGCAGAATGCGGAGTCTCACGCCCCGAAGTGGAACACATCTGTTCCGGTCTCGGCAAGACCCGGCCCTGGTCGGGTCGCCCTCGCTCCGGCGCGCCTATGCTGCGTCGCGTGACCGAGGTCGAGACCGGGGCCCGTTCCCGCACCCGCCAGGCGATCCTCGGCGCCGCCGTGCGCACGCTCGCGGCCGACCCGTCGGCGAGCCTCGGTGACGTCGCGGAGGCCGCCGGCGTGGGTCGCACCACCCTGCACCGCTACTTCCCCGAGCGGTCCGACCTGGTCGCCGGCGTCACCGGTGAGTGCGCGCGGTCGGTCGTGGCCGCCCACGACCGGGCGCGGCTCGACGACGGCACCGGCCGCGAGGCGCTGCTGCGCCTGTGCCGCGAGTACTTCGACCTCGGCGACGTGCTGGCCCTGGTGTTCCACGGCGTCGTCGCCCTCGACGCCGGCGTCGTGCCGGGCGACGACGGCGAGGCCTCGCTGCGGGTGTGCGCCCGCGGCCACGACGACGGCAGCATCGACCCCGCCCAGCCGCCGGCGTGGATCGTCAACGTGCTGTGGTGCGCGCTGTACTCGGGCTGGTCGTGGACGCAGGAGACGGGCGCCTCGCGGCACGACACCCTCGAGCTGCTGCTGCGCAGCCTCGACGGCTCGGTGCGCCCGCGCGACTGACCGCACGCGACGCTCAGGCGGGGCGGTGCCGGTCGGCGGCGGCACGCAGCAGGTCGACGCCCGTCCCGAGCTCCGCCACCACGTCGGCCGCCGGCCGCTCGAGGTGCAGTGCGCCGACGCCCTCGCCCGCGTAGACCGGCGCGGCCTCACCGGCCGTTGCGCGGTCGGCCTCGATCCGCGCGAGCACCGCGTCGTCCGAGTCGAGCTCGTCCACGCGGGACGCCCACTCGTCGGTCACCCCGGTGCGCAGGTGCCGGCCGCCGTACTCGGCCGGCCAGGCGAGCCGCTGACCCCGGTCGAAGACGGACGAGTAGGTCGTCGAACCCGGGCCGGCGTTCCGGAGCCGTTCCCGCACAACCGGACTCGTCGTCGCCTCGGGGCAGAGCAGGAACGCCGTGCCGACCCAGACGCCGGCGGCACCGGCGGCCAGCGCGGCCGCCACCCCGCGCGGCCCGCTGATCCCGCCCGCCGCCAGCACCGGCACGTCGGCGAGGTCGAGCACGTCCTGCAGCAGGGGCAGCGTCGCCACGGCGTCGCGGCCGTGACCGCCCGCCTCGCTGCCGCGCACCACGAGCAGGTCGACGCCGGCGTCGAGGGCCCGGCGGGCCTCCTCGACCGTCCCGACCTGGGTCGTGACCGCGCACCCCGCGGCGCGCAGCGGATCGAGGAAGCGCTCGAACGGCCCGAAGGACACGCTCACCAGGGCCGGCGCCAGGTCGACGCAGGCCTCGAGCAGCTCCGGACGGGTCTCGAGCACCCAGGCCATCAGTCCGACGCCGAAATCGCCTGCGGCAGCAGCGATCCCACCCTGCTCTCGCAACCAGCCGACCGTGGACGACGGGGCGACGCCGAGGGTCCCGAGGCCACCGCCGCGGGTGACGGCCGCGGCGAGCGCGCCACCCGCCGCGCCGGCCATCGGCGCCTGCACCACCGGCACCCGCAGGTCGTCGACGCGCCAGACCACCTGCGCCTCAACCCACCTCGAGGTCGGTGAGCACGAGCGAGGTCTCGGTGACGTCGAACCACAGCAGGTCGTGCCCCTCGGCGCCGTCGACGACGAACTGGGCGTCGTCGTCGCCCGCGTCGGCCGCCTCGACCGCCTCGACCGCCGCGGCGACGTCGGTGGCGGCGTCCTCCTCGTCGACGTGGATGCTCACGACGTCGGACCAGGCCACCGGACCCGGCAGCAGCACCTGCGAGCGCGGTCCGGCGTCACCGTCCGGCAGCGTGATGGCGACGTCGACGTCGGCCGCCAGCACCACCCGCCGCCGCGGCGCCGACGGGTCGTCGCCGAGCAGCCGCAGGGACGCCTCGGCCGCCTCGACCATCGCGGCGTACTCGAGCTCCTCGGCGTCGCCCTCGGTGTACCACTCGCGCAGCGCCGGCGTGACCGCGTGCGCCGTCAGCTCCACCACCACCTCGCCCGCCGAGACCCACTGCGACAGCAGCGGTCCCGTGCCCGGAAGGAACACGCGCATCAGCCGGCCTCCTCGTCGTGCAGCTCGTGCTCGTCCGCTGCGGCCCCCACGCGGTCGACCAGGGCCTCCAGCTGCTCGGGGTCCTCGAGCGCCTCGGCGCTGGTGCGGATCGCGGTCTCGAGCACGTGGCGGCGACGGTTCACGTCCATCAGGTTGGCGCCGATCGCCTCGAGGTCGGCCACGCCCGGGCCGAGGACCGTGACGTCGGTGCCCTCGGCGTGCACCTTCGCCACCTCGCGCAGCGCCCGGCGGGTCACCCGGGCGCGGAACGCCCGCTCCAGCCTGGCGGTCACGCCCCGGGGGTCGTCGACCGCGAACGACGCCATCGGCGCGAGGACGAAGACCTCGTCGAGGTCGTGCCCCGCCGCCAGGTCGATGTTCGTCGACGACGCGGCGCCCCCGTCGATGTAGCGGACGCCGTGCAGCACGACCGGCGCGTACCAGCCGGGGATCGCGCACGAGGCCATCACGGCGTCGGCCAGCGAGGCCGGCGGCTCGGCCGGGTCGCCGAACGCGACGCGGCGGCCGGTGTCGAAGTCCATCGCGACGGCGCGCACGCCCGGGTGCGGCGACCAGCCGTCCACGCGCGCGCCGACCTGCTCCTGCACGTCGGCGACGAGCTTCCCGACCGTCGCCAGCGTCCCCCGCCCCTCCGGTGCGAGCGCTGCGAGCACGGCGGTCGGGGGCAGGTGCCGCAGCCTCGCGGCCCCCTGCCGCACCAGCGTCCTGGAGCCGAACCCGGCGCGCGGGCGCGGGGGCAGGGCACCACCGGTCGCGGTCTCGTAGTCCCAGCCGATCCGCGCGAGCGGGCCGGACCGCGCGGTCTCGCCGAGCTGGTGGGCGGTGAGCTCCTCGACGCTGACGCCGGCGCCGAGCAGCGCCGCGGTGAGCGACCCCGCCGACGTGCCGATCACGAGGTCGGCCTCGCGCGGGTCGAGGCCCTGCACCTGCTGGAGCGCCCCCAGCGCGCCGACGGTCCACGCGCCGCCGAGCACGCCACCGCCCCCGAGCACGAGCCCCCAGCGCCGACGGCTCACCGCACGGTCCCCCGCAGCTCCTCGAGCGACTCGGACACGCACTGCGCCAGCACGTCGAGGTCGGGCATCGCCTCGCGGTCGGCGTTGAGCCCGTAGAAGACCCCGCCCTTGTACGAGGTGAGGCCGACCGCGAGCCCCTGCCCCTTGGCGAGCGGGATCACCGGGTAGGTCTCGACCAGCTCGGCCCCCGCGGCGTAGAGGGCGTGCTGCGGCCCGGGCACGTTCGTCACCAGCAGGTTGAACACCCGTCGCGAGAGCCCGCTGGCCACACGGGCTCCCACGGAGTGCAGCGTCGCGGGCGCGAAGCCGCCGACCTCGGCCAGCCGCCGCGCGGGCAGGCCGCGACCGGTGTCGGCGTGCGCCTTCATCCGGTAGGCGATCTGCTGCAGCCGCACCGTCGGGCTCGGCTCCCCCAGCGGGAGGTCGACCAGCAGCTGCTCGACCCGCGCGACCCGCTCGCCGGAGCGCGGGTCGTCGGACCGCACACCCACCGGCACCATCGCCCGCAGGGTCGTGGTCGGCGCCACGCGCGCACCCCGGGTGAGCATCCACTCGCGCAGTGCACCGGTCAGGGTCGCCAGCACGACGTCGTTCACGGTGATCGGCGCCGCCTCGGCGGCCGCCTTGCCGCGCCGCCGGCCGCCGGTGGCGTGGAACGCCCTGATCTCGCGGTAGGTCTCGAGCTCGGTGGCCACCGTCCCGAACCGACGGTGCTCGCCGATGACGACGTTGAGGGGCGACTCCGGCGCCGGGCTCGTGGCGGTGCGCACCACGCTGGTCAGCGCCCCGACCACCTTCTCGACGTTGACCCGCACGTCGGCCGCACCGGTGCGGACGGTGTCGAGCACGTGGGTCGGCGCCTGGACGGCGTCGGCGACCGCCCCCGTGATGAGCTCGACCAGCGACGGCTCGCGGTCCGGGGTCCAGGTGTCGGTGGGAGCCGGTGTGGCGGAGGGGGTGTCGTCGAGCACGACCTGCGACAGCTCGACCGCGTTCACGCCGTCGACGAGCGCCTGGTGCGACTTGGTGACCACGGCGAACCGGCCGCCCTCGAGCCCCTCGACGACGTACGCCTCCCACAGCGGCCGGCTGCGGTCGAGGTGGCGGGGCATCACGCGGGCCACCAGGTCGCGCAGCTGGGCCATCGTCCCCGGGCGCGGCAGCGCCGACCGGCGCACGTGGTAGCTCAGGTCGAAGCGCTGGTCGTCGACCCACAGCGGGTTGGCGAGGCGTCCCGGCACCTGGCGGACGCGCTGGCGGTACCGGGGCACGAAGGCGATGCGCGCGGCGATGTGCCGCGCCAGCACGTCGAAGTCGAACCCGCCCTCGGGCGGGTCGAAGACCATGACGGAGCCGACGTGCATGACCGTCGTGGGCTCCTCGAGGTACAGGAACGACACGTCGAGCGGCGTCAGCCGGCTGGTCACCGCCCGCCTCCTTCCGTCCGGCCCGGGCGGGCGCGTCCTCGCACCCTAGTCAGCGGCACCAGCCCGCACCCAGGGAACCGGGGCGCGGCGTGCCCTACGTCACGTCGCGAGGTCGAGACCGGTCAGCTCGCGCAGCGAGCGCAGGGTCGAGTCGACGTCGCGGTGCAGCACGGCGTGCATGCCGACCGCCTCGGCGCCCGCGACGTTGGACGGCAGGTCGTCGACCATCACGCAGCGGGACGGCTCGACCCCGAGCAGCTCGGCGGTGCGGGTGAAGATGCGCGCCTCCGGCTTGCGCATGCCGACCTCGCCGGAGATGACGACGACCTCGAACATCTCGTCCCAGCCGGTGCGGTCGTAGGTGTTGCCCCACGAGTTCGACAGCAGCGCCGTGCGCATCCCCGCGCGGCGCGCTGCGCGCACCAGGTCGTGCATGCGCGGCTCGGGGGCGTCGAGGCCACCGAGCATGCGGTCGAGCAGCCCGTCCGCCCGCACCTCGACCCCGCGCCGCACCAGCTCGCCCGCCAGGAGCCGCTCGAAGTCCTCGCGGGGCAGCTCGCCGCGCTCGAGCGCCGCGACGGGCCCGGCCGCGAGGTCGCCGCCGAGCGACCCGCCCGCCACCTCGTCGGTGCCGCGCGCCGGTGCCGGCTCGACGAAACCCCACTCGCGCAACGTGTCGCGGTAGAGCTCCATCGGGACGCCCTCGGCCTGCGCCCAGCCGCCGAACGCCTGCGCGAGGGGGACGGTGAGGACGCCACCCCAGTCGACGACCAGGACGTCGGGGGCGGGCGCGTCGGGCGCGGGTGTGCTCACGCGCCCATCATGCCGGGGTGCGGCGGCGGCGCCCGCGGCCGGACCTGCCCGCGGCCGGGCGGTTGCCGGCGAGCAGGGCCGCCAGGTCGGCGACCACGAGCCGGGCGGGCGAGGACGGCGCGTGCTCGGTGAGCGAGCGCCCCGCGAGCAGGGCGCCGTCGAGGGCGTCGCGGTCGTCGGGGACCGTGACGACCTGGGTGACGCCCGCGTAGCGCTGCAGCGCCTCGGCGACGCGCCGGTGGGGGTCGCTGCCGGTGGCGGACGCGCGCACCCGCGTCACCACCACGCGGGGGGCCGCGTGGGGCACGGCCTCGGCCAGCTCGCCCAGGCCGCGCACGAGCCGCTGGAGGCCGACCGGGTCGCCGGCCCCGACGGCGAGGACGACGTCGGCCGCCTCGAGGGCCGACAGCGTCGCCGCGTTGCGGCGCGGCGCGAGGGTGTCGTAGACGATCTCCTCGTCGCGCTCGAGGCTGAACCCGGTGTCGACGACGGTGAACGCCGCGACCTCCCGCGCCACCGACCACACCTGCTCCAGCGACGAGCTCGACAGCTCCGGCCACCGGTCGGCCCGGGTGATGCCGGTGAGGACCCGCAGGTGCGGGGCCACCGTGGGCGACAGCCGCGCGAGCATCGTGGCATCGAGGGTGCCCGCGGACGCCGAGCGGCAGGCGGCCGCCAGCCCGGGGGCCTCGTCGAGGACGCCGAGGGTCTGGGCGATCCCGGCGGCGTAGGTGTCGGCGTCGGCGAGCAGGGTGGTGCGGCCGAGCGCCGCGAGCTCGGCGGCCAGGGTGGTCGCGACCGTGGTGCGGCCGGGCGAGCCCGCGGGCCCCCACACGGCGGCGAGGGCGCCGCGCTGCACGGGGGCGTCCGGCAGCAGCGGGTGCGCCGGGCGCGGCGGCGCC
>NZ_BAAHAF010000182.1:0-2259 GCF_054777815.1 Angustibacter speluncae
GCCCAGGCCGGCGCGGCGCGCCCCCACGGCGAGCGAGCGCGACCAGCGGTCGATGTCGGCCACCTGCAGCAGCGGGTCGCGCCGGGTCAGCCCGCGCCGCGGCCGCACCGCGCGGGTGGTGTCGACGCCGTGCAGGGCGTCGAGCGCGCCGGTCAGCACCAGCCGCTCGGCGACCGGGCGGGTCGGGCGGGCGCGCTGCCACAGGTCGGCCAGCGACCGGTACGGCTGCCCCGCGACCACGCGCTCGACCTCGGCGTCGCTGATGCCCTTGACGTCGCAGAGCGCGAGCCGGATGCCGTAGCCGCTCGCGTCCGGGACGCCCGCGTCGTAGCGCAGCCCCGTGCCCGGCAGCGGCACCAGCGACCCGCGGTTCGGCCGGTCGCCGACCGCGCCGTCCGGTCCCGCGTCCGCGAGTCGTCCGAGATCCGGGCCGGGAACGCCCTCTCCCGCACCGCTTCTCGGACGATTCGGGGAAGCGGGCGGCGCGAGCTTCACGACCCGGTAGGTGGCGCCGGAGGCGTTGACGTCGAGGCCGAGGACGGTGATGCCGAGCCCACGGGCGTCGTCGAGGAGCAGCCGCTTGGGGTACATGCCGGGGTCGTGGGTGAGCACGCCGGCGAGGAAGGCGGCCGGGTGGTGCGCCTTGAGCCAGGCCGACTGGTAGGTCGGCAGCGCGAACGCGGCGGCGTGCGCCTTGCAGAACCCGAAGGAGGCGAACGAGCGCAGCACCTCCCAGATGCGGTCGACGTCGGCCTCGAGGTAGCCGCGGGAGGCGGCGCGGGCGCGCAGCCACGGCTCGATCTCGGCCTGGCCGGCCGGGGTGCCCATCCGGCGGCGGACGTCGTCGGCCCGGTCGAGCCCGACGCCGGCGACCGCGCCGACGATGCGGATCACCTGCTCGTGGAACACCACGACGCCGTGCGTCTCCTCGAGCGCCGGGACGAGCGTCTCGTGCAGGTGCTGCACGTCGTCCCAGCCCTGCCGGGCGCGCAGGAACGGGCTGATCATGTCGGACTTCACCGGGCCGGGACGGAACAGCGAGATGTCGATGACCAGGTCGGAGAACGCCTGCGGCGCGAACTTGCCGACCAGCTCGCGCTGGCCGGGCGACTCGATCTGGAAGCAGCCGAGGGTGCGCGCGGACCGGACCAGCCGGAAGGTGTCGTCGTCGTCGAGCGGGACCGCGTCGAGGTCGATGCGGCCGGTCGCCGGGTCGAGGTAGCCGGCGCCGGGCTCGTGCCGCCCGGCGTCGGCGGCGTCGGGTCCGTCGACGCGGGCGACCTCGTCGAGGGCGTAGGCCATCGCGGACTGCATCCGGATGCCGAGGACGTCGAGCTTGAGCATGCCGAGGACCTCGACGTCGTCCTTGTCGAACTGGCTCATCGGGAAGCCCTGCCAGCTCGCCTCGACGGGCGTGCGGTCGAGCAGCGTGGCGTTGCCCAGCAGCACCCCGCACGGGTGCAGCGCGATGTGCCGGGGCAGGGCGTCGAGCCGCTCGACCAGGTCGAACAGCAGGTCGTACCGCTGGTGCGCCAGGCCGGACCGGCGCAGCTCGGGCAGCTCGGCCAGCGCCGACCGGGCGTCGCGGGCGCGGATGTGCGGGAACGCCGTGGCGATGACGTCGATCTCGGACGGCGGGAGCCCCAGCGCGGCACCGGCGTCGCGGACGGCGTGCCGCACCCGGTAGGTGTCCATCATCGACACGCACCCGACCCGCTCGCCGCCGAACCGCTCGAGCACCCACTCGTAGACCTCGGTGCGCCGGGCGGACTCGACGTCGACGTCGATGTCGGGCAGCTCGGCCCGCAGCGGCGTGCAGAACCGCTCCATCAGCAGGCCGTGCTCGATGGGGTCGACCCCGCTCACGCCGAGCAGGTGGTTCACCAGGCTGCCCGCACCGGACCCGCGGGCCGCGACGCGCACGCCGCCGGCCCGGACCAGGTCGCACACCTCGGCGACGGTGAGGAAGTAGGTGGGGTACCCGAGCCCGGCGATGGTGGCCAGCTCGGCGTCGAGCCGCTCGCGGACGGTGCGCAGGTGCCGCTCGGACGCGCCGGGGTACCGGCGCCCGATGCCCGCCTCGCAGCGCTCGCGCAGCACCAGGTCGGCCTCGGCGTGGGTGCGGGCCCGACCGCGGGTGACCAGGGCGGGCTCGGGCAGGTGCACGGCGCCGATGCCGAGGTCGTGCGCCGGGTCGAGCCTGCACCGCCGGGCGACCTGCTCGGTGGCGCGGAGCAGCTCGCGGGCGCCGTCGGCGCC
>NZ_BAAHAF010000183.1:0-18989 GCF_054777815.1 Angustibacter speluncae
CGGGCCGCCCGCCGGGCCGAGCAGCGACGCCGCCAGGCCGTGGTCGCCGCCGCCGTCCTCACCGCCGTCGAGCGCACGCTCGCGGTGGTCGACACCACCCTCGTGGCCGCCGCGGCGGCCCGCGACGACGCCGAGCGCGAGCGGGCCGAGCGCGAGACCGCGACCGCCGGGCACCGTTCCCGGCTCGACGAGCTCGGCACCGAGCTCGCCCGCCTCACCGACTCCGTGCACCGCGACGAGGTGGCACGCGCCCAGCAGCGGCTGCGGATCGAGCAGCTGCAGACCCGGGCCGTCGAGGAGCTGGGCAGCGACCCCGACGCCCTCGTCGACGAGTACGGCCCGCACCTGCTGGTGCCGCCGTCGCCGCCCGCACCCGGCGACCCCGAGCCCGAGACCCCGCCCGAGCCCGTGCCGTTCGTCCGCGACGAGCAGCAGAAGCGGCTGCGCCGCGCCGAGCGGGCGCTGTCGGCGCTGGGACGGGTGAACCCGCTGGCGCTGGAGGAGTACGCCGCGCTCGAGGAGCGCGGGCGGTTCCTCACCGAGCAGCTGCGCGACCTGGAGCGGTCGCGCAAGGACCTGCTCGACATCGTCGCCGAGATCGACGAGCGCGTGCAGCAGGTGTTCGCCGAGGCCTACGCCGACACCGCGCGCGAGTTCGAGGGCGTCTTCGGCCGGCTGTTCCCCGGCGGCGAGGGCCGGCTCGTGCTCACCGACCCCGACGACATGCTCACCACCGGCATCGAGGTCGAGGCGCGTCCGGCGGGCAAGAAGGTGAAGCGGCTCTCGCTGCTGTCCGGCGGCGAGCGGTCGCTGACCGCCGTCGCGCTGCTGGTGGCGATCTTCAAGGCCCGGCCGAGCCCGTTCTACGTCATGGACGAGGTCGAGGCCGCCCTCGACGACGTCAACCTCGGCCGCCTGATCGGCATCTTCTCCGAGCTGCGCGAGGCGTCCCAGCTGATCGTCATCACGCACCAGAAGCGGACGATGGAGATCGCCGACGCGCTCTACGGCGTGACGATGCGCGGCGACGGCGTCACCACCGTCATCAGCCAGCGGATCGAGCAGCAGGCCGACTCCGCCTGACCGCCCGGCGGGTCGGCGCCGCGGCGCGCCCGGTTTGGCGGGCCGCGCCGGGGTGGGGCACGGTAGACGCGTGACTGCCCTCGTGGTGTGGATGCTCGTCGTCGTCGTGGCCGGACTGGCGGTCCTCGGGGCCGTCGCCCTCCCCAAGCTGCGCGAGGGCCGTCCGCTGCTCACCCAGGACGGCCGCGCCCGCGTCGAGCGGGCACGCCGCGCGGCCGGCGAGCGGGCGCGCGACGCGCGCCGCCGGGCGTCCGACCTGGCCGGCCAGGCCGCCGAGCGCACCCGCAGCAGCCGCACGACCGAGGAGCCCGCGGTCGAGGTCCGCGAGCGGGTCGAGCCGCGGGAGGAGCCGGTGCGCGAGGAGCCCGTGCCCGAGCCCGTGCGGGCCCGCGCTGCCGCCCGCGAGGACGTCGTCGACCTGCGCACCGTGGAGTCGACCGCGACCAGGAGCCCCGGGCCGCTCGACGGCCCCACCCGTCCGCTGGCCTGGGAGCAGGAGCAGGCACCCGGCCCGCGGCACGCGCGCCACTGACGGGATACTCGCTTCCCGTGGAGAACCTCGAGCTCGTCATCGGGCTGGCCGTCGGCCTGCTCGTCCTGATCGGCGGCGGCGCCCTCGCGCTGCTGCGCCGGCCCGGCCGCGGCAGCCGCTCGGAGGCGCCGCCCGCGCCGCGTCCCGGCGTCGACTACGCGCCCGGTGTCGGTGACGACGCCGAGACCCCGCGCGACAGCGCCACCCGCACGATCGAGGACGTCCGCGGCCTCGACAGCGTCGGCGTCGACGAGCCGGTCGAGGTCGAGCCCGTCCCGACGGTCGAGCGTCCGGACCCGGTCGCCGGACGCCTCGCCCGGCTGCGCGCCCGCCTGGCGCGCTCGAACTCCGCCCTGGGGCAGGGGCTGCTCGCGCTGCTGAGCCGCGACACCGTCGACGAGGCCACCTGGGACGAGGTCGAGGAGACCCTCCTGCTCGCCGACCTCGGCACCGGCCCCACCACCGAGCTGGTCGACCGGCTGCGCGAGCGGGTCAAGGTCGAGGGCAGCCGCGACCCCGAGCGGGTCCGCACGATGCTCCGCGAGGAGCTCGTCGCGCTGGTCGACCCCACCATGGACCGCTCGCTGCGGGTCGAGCGCACCGACGCCCGTCCGGCCGTGGTGATGGTGGTCGGCGTGAACGGCACCGGCAAGACCACCACCGTCGGCAAGCTCGCCCGCGTCCTGGTCGCCCAGGACAAGGACGTCGTGCTCGGCGCGGCCGACACCTTCCGCGCGGCGGCCGCCGAGCAGCTGGCCACCTGGGGCGAGCGCGTCGGGGTGCCGACGATCCGCTCCGACCGCGACGGCGCCGACCCGGCGTCGGTCGCCTTCGAGGCGGTCAAGGCCGGCACCGAGCTCGAGGCCGACGTCGTGGTCGTCGACACCGCCGGCCGGCTGCAGAACAAGGCCGGGCTGATGGACGAGCTCGGCAAGGTCAAGCGCGTCGCCGAGAAGGCGATGGGCGAGGGCCAGAAGGTCGACGAGGTGCTGCTCGTGCTCGACGCCACCACCGGCCAGAACGGGCTGCGGCAGGCGCAGGTGTTCGCCGAGGTCGTCGACGTCACCGGCATCGTGCTCACCAAGCTCGACGGCACCGCCAAGGGCGGGATCGTGGTCGCCGTGCAGCGCGAGCTCGGCGTCCCGGTGAAGCTGGTCGGCCTCGGTGAGGGTGCCGACGACCTCGCCCCGTTCGAGCCCGAGGCGTTCGTCGACGCGCTGCTCTCCTGAGCCCGTCCGACCTCGGTCGCACGGCCGGCGTCCGCCCTGCGGCTGACGCGCCGCCGAGGGGGGCGCCCTAGGCTCGACGCCGTGAGCGCGCCCCTCGCCGTGCCCGGCCCGGACTGGAGCCGTCCGCGACCGTCCCCGGCCGCGCTGCGGCGCGACCTGCTGGTCGGCGCCGGGCTCGTCGTGCTGGCGCTGGTGATCTGGGAGATCGGGCGCAGCTCCTACCTGCTGGACGACGCGACGACGCCCGAGTGGGAGCAGCTGGCCTGGTCGCTCGCCGCCGCCGCACCGCTCGCCGTCCGGCGCCGCTGGCCCGTCGCCGTGATGCTCGTGTCGGCCGGCGTGTTCTTCGTGATGGGGCTGCGCGACCCGCTGCTCGGCGTCCAGTTCACCGTGCAGGTCTTCTTCTTCGTCGCGCTCTACACGGCGGCCGCGTGGGGACCGAACCGCCGCCTCGTGCAGGGGGCGATGGCGGTGGTCGTCCTGGGGATGTTCGTCTGGGTCGGCGTGATCATGGCGTCGGCGAGCATCGTCGACGACATCCCCGAGCTGTCGATGGAGCGACGCGGGCTGCTCACCCCGCTGGTGGCGTTCGTCGTCTACCAGTTCGGCATCAACGCGGCGTACTTCTTCGGCGCGTGGGGGGTGGGGCAGCTGGCGTGGCGCAGCGCCCGCCAGCGCGAGCAGCTGCGCCGGCAGGCGATCGAGCTCGAGGCGCGGCATGCGTCCGAGGCCCGCAGGGCGGTGCTGGCCGAGCGGCTGCGGATCGCGCGCGAGCTGCACGACGTGGCCGCGCACCACGTCTCGGTGATCGGCGTGCAGGCCGCGGCGGCCCGCAGGGTGCTGGGCGTCGACGGCCAGGCAGCGGGACGCGCGCTCGGCGCCGTGGAGCAGTCGAGCCGCGCGGCCGTCGGCGAGATGCGCCAGCTGCTCGGGGTGCTGCGGTCCGACCAGGGTCTCGACGGGGACGAGGGGTCCGCCGACGACCGGTCGCCGCAGCCGTCCGTCACCGACCTCGACCTGCTCGTGACCGACTGCGCCCAGGGCGGTCTCGACGTCACGGTCGAGCGGGTGGGTGAGGAGCGTGCGCTGCCGAGCACGGTCTCGCTGTCGCTCTACCGCACCGTGCAGGAGGCGCTGTCGAACGTGCGACGCCACTCGACGGCGCGGTCGGCGCGGGTCACGGTGCGGCACAGCGACTCCCAGGCACTGTCGGCGTGGGTCGAGGTCGAGGTGCTCGACGAGGGGCGTCTGCGCGCCGGCGACACGACCGGGAGCGGGCTCGGGCACGTCGGCATGCGCGAGCGGGCCGAGCTGCACGGGGGGCAGGTCGAGATCGGTCCGCGTCCGAGCGGCGGCTTCCGCGTCCGGGCGCGGTACCCGGTGGGTGAGGCCCTGACCGAGGCGCCGCGCGTCGACGTCGCCGAGCCGGGCGCGGTGGCGCGGTGAGCGCGCCGCTGCGGGTGCTGCTCGTCGACGACCAGGCCCTCGTGCGCTCGGGGTTCTCGATGATCCTGTCGGTCGAGCCCGACCTCGAGGTCGTCGGCGAGGCGGCGGACGGCGAGCAGGCGGTCGCCGCGGCCGCCGAGCTGCGTCCCGACGTGGTGCTCATGGACGTGCAGATGCCGGTGCTGGACGGCGTCCGCGCCACCGAGCGCATCGTCGCGGCCGGGCACGGGCGGGTCGTGGTGCTCACCACGTTCGACCGCGACGACTACCTGTTCGACGCCCTGCGTGCGGGCGCCAGCGGGTTCCTGCTGAAGAACGCCGATCCCGACGACCTGGTCGACGCCGTCCGCAAGGTCGCCGAGGGCCACGCCCTGCTCGCGCCCGAGGTGACGACGCGGGTGATCTCGCGCTTCGCCGGACGCGGCACGTCGGTGGCGTACCGGCCCGACCTGCTCCAGGGCCTCACCGAGCGCGAGCGGGAGGTGCTCGGGCTCGTGGCGTCAGGGTTGTCGAACGGCGAGATCGCCGAGCGGCTCGTGCTCGGCGAGGCGACCGTCAAGACCCACGTGTCGCGGGTGCTGATGAAGCTCGACCTGCGCGACCGCGTCCAGGCCGTCGTGTTCGCCTACGAGTCCGGGCTGGTCTCGCCCGGAGCCTGAGCCGCCGCCAGGTGCGCAGCAGCTGCCCCTTCGCGAGGGGCCGAAGGGGCACCTTCTGCTCAGGGGCCGTCGGCCAGCGCCGCGGTGATGGCGGCGTGGCGCTCGAGGAAGGCGCGCTCGTCGAGCCGCTTGCGCCGGATCCAGGTGCTGACCTCGAGGTTGCACTTGCTGGCGTTGCACGAGTCGCAGGCCGGGACGACGTTCGTCACCGTGTACCGGCCACCGCGCGAGATGGCCAGGACGCAGTCGCGCTGCAGCCGGCGGTCGCTCGCCCGGCAGTAGGCGCAGCCACCCCAGGCGGCGACCAGCGCGGCCCACTGGGCGTCGGTGAGGTCGTGCTCGACGCGGTCCATCCGGGTCTTGCGCCGCCGCGCGTACCGCGCCCGTCGCGTCCCGGTGGCTGCCACGGGCGCCAGGCTAGGCACGGAGTCGGCACGAGCCGCACGGGACGCGCCGAAGGACCGGGCGGCAGACCCCCTCCCGGGGGTCCGGCGCCGTGGCCTTCCGTCAGCGGGTCCGGTCCGGCACCCGTCCGCCCTCAGGGTGAGGAACGGGATCAACCGGCGGCCGGACGCGTCGGGGCCGCCGGTCCGCCTAGCGTCGTGGCATGACCCTGGACGTGAGCGAGGTGACCCGGCGCTTCGGCGACCGCACGGTGCTCGAGGACGTGAGCATGCAGGTCGGCGCGGGCCGGCTGGTGGGCTTCGTCGGAGCGAACGGCGCCGGCAAGACGACGACGATGCGGATCGTGATGGGCGTGCTGGAGGCGACCTCGGGGGAGGTGCGCTGGCAGGGCCGGCCGATCACGCGGGAGGACCGGTCGCAGTTCGGGTACATGCCCGAGGAGCGCGGCCTGTACCCCAAGCAGCCGGTGGGCGACCAGCTGCAGTTCTTCGCTCGGCTGCACGGCTACGACCGCGACGAGGCCCGCACCCGCGCCGACGACCTGCTCGAGCGGCTCGGCCTGACCGAGCGGGCGGGCGACCGGCTCGACACGCTCTCGCTGGGCAACCAGCAGCGGGTGCAGATCGCCGCGGCGCTGGTGCACGAGCCGGTGGCGCTCGTCCTCGACGAGCCGTTCTCGGGGCTCGACCCGATCGCCGTCGACACGATGGTCGAGGTGCTGCGCGACCAGGCGGCGCGCGGCGTGCCGGTGCTGCTGTCCAGCCACCAGCTCGATCTGGTCGAGCGGGTGTGCGACGACCTGGTGATCCTCGCCGACGGGCGCCTGGTGGCGTCCGGCTCGGTCGAGGAGCTGCGCGGGCGGGCGGGGGCGCTGCACCGGCTCGTCCTCGACGCCGACGCCGGCTGGGTGCGCGACGTGCCCGGCCTCGCGGTGAAGGACGTGGACGGACCGGTCGCGACCCTCGAGGTGCTCGACCGCGGCGCCGAGCGCGCGCTGCTGTCGCGCGCCCTCGAGCGCGGTGAGGTCAGGGAGTTCAGCCGCCAGGTGCCCCGCCTGGCCGAGGTGTTCAAGGAGGCCGTGCGATGACCGGGACCCGTCCCGTCGACTGGCGCGTGATCGCCCAGCGCGAGATCGCGGTGAAGCTGACCGACAAGGTGTTCCTCGGGTCGACGGCGTTCATGCTCGTCGCGACCGTGCTCGCGATCGGGCTGTCGACGTTCTTCAGCAGCCGCGTCGAGCGTCCCGAGGTGGCGGTCGTCGGGGCCGAGGGCGTCGCCCTGGTCGAGGCCGCCGACGCGCTGGCCCAGGACTCGGACCGCAACCTGGCGCCGCGCGCCGTCGAGGTCGACGACGTCGCCGCCGCGGAGGCGGCGGTCTCCGACGGCGAGGCGGCGGCCGCGCTGCTGCCGGCCGCGGACGGCTGGGAGGTCGTCTTCACCCAGGACGCCGACGGCACCCTGCAGCGCTACCTGGGCGAGGCCGTCGCCGCGTCGGCGCTCGAGCGCAACGCGGGCGAGGCGGGGGTGACGCTGGACGAGCTGCAGGCCGGCAGCGCGCTCGAGGTGCGGCTGCTCGAACCCGACGCGCTGCCCGAGCAGCTGCGCTACATCGCGGGTTTCGCGTTCGCCTTCCTGTTCTACGTCACCGCGCTGACCTTCGGCATGGCGATCGCGCAGTCGGTCGTCGAGGAGAAGCAGAGCCGCGTCGTCGAGATCCTGGCGGCGGCGATCCCGGTGCGACAGCTGCTGGTGGGCAAGGTCGTCGGCAACGCGCTGCTCGCGATCGGCCAGGTGCTGCTGCTCGTCGGGGTCGGCCTCATCGGCCTCGCCGTCACCGGCCAGGCGGAGGCGCTGACGCCGGTGCTGTCGGCCGGCGGCTGGTTCGTCGTGTTCTTCCTGCTCGGCTTCGCCGCCATCGCCTGCGTCTGGGCGGTCGCGGGCTCGGTCGCGACCCGCTCGGAGGACCTGCAGGCGACGACCACGCCGGTGACGGTCGTGGTGATGGCGGCCCTGTTCGGCGGCCTGTTCGCGACCGGCAAGGCGCTGACGGTGCTGTCGTTCGTGCCGCTCGTCAGCTCGGTCGCGATGCCGATCCGGATGCTCGAGGGCGGGGTGCCGCTGTGGCAGCCGATCGCGTCCGGCGTCGTCGTGCTGGTCAGCGCGGTCGCGCTCGTCACCGTGGGCGCCCGGCTCTACGAGGGCTCGCTGCTGCAGACCCAGCGCCGCACCACGCTCAAGGAGGCGTTCTCGCGCTGACACCACCCCGTGCGTGCCGACGGCCCGCGTCACGAGGAGTTCACCCTCGGGCGCGGGCCGTCACACGCCGGTAACACGGCGCGGTCCCCGTCGAAACACCCCGCCGTCACGGTTGTGCCCGTCCGGACGACCCGGGCTGCCCCCACCCCCGGCAGCGCGCGACGTCCACCGCACACCGATTCGACGAAGCAGGAGGTTGCCGTGGTCAACACCGGCGACACCGCCTGGATCCTCACCAGCGCCGCCCTCGTGCTGCTGATGACCCCGGGCCTCGCGCTCTTCTACGGCGGCATGGTCCGCGCGAAGAGCGTCCTCAACATGATGATGATGAGCTTCGGCGCGCTGGCCCTGATCAGCGTGCTGTGGGTCCTCTACGGCTACTCGATGGCGTTCGGGAACGACGTCGGGTTCGGCCTGCTGGGCGACCCGACCGAGTACCTCGGCCTCGCCGGCCTGATGGAGGACACGACGTCCGAGGCGGGCGGCCTGCCCGCGATGGCGTTCGTCGGCTTCCAGGCCGTCTTCGCGATCATCACCGTCGCCCTGATCTCCGGCGCGATCGCCGACCGCGCGAAGTTCGGCGCCTGGATGGTCTTCGCCGGCGTCTGGGCGACGATCGTCTACTTCCCGGTCGCGCACTGGGTCTTCGACTTCACCCTCACCGACGACGACGGCACCGTCACCCACGTCGGCGGCTGGATCGCCAACAACCTCGCGGCGCTCGACTTCGCCGGCGGCACGGCCGTCCACATCAACGCCGGCGCAGCGGGTCTCGCGCTGGCGCTGGTGCTCGGCAAGCGCAAGGGCTTCGGCAAGGACCTGTTCCGCCCGCACAACCTGCCGCTCGTGATGATCGGCGCGGGCCTGCTGTGGTTCGGCTGGTTCGGGTTCAACGCCGGCTCGGCCGTCGCGGCCAACAACACCGCCGCCGTCGCCTGGGTGAACACCCTGGTCGCCACCGGCGCGGCGACGCTGGCCTGGCTGCTCGTCGAGAAGATCCGCGACGGGCACTCGACCTCGCTGGGCGGCGCGTCCGGCGTCGTGGCCGGCCTGGTCGCGATCACGCCCGCCTGCGGCTCGGTCTCGCCGCTCGGCTCGATCGCGATCGGCGCCATCGCCGGTGCGCTGTGCGCCCTGGCGGTCGGCCTGAAGTACCGCTTCGGCTACGACGACTCGCTGGACGTCGTCGGCGTCCACCTGGTCGGTGGCCTCGTCGGCACCATCCTGATCGGCCTGTTCGCCGACCCGGCGTCGCCGGCCGGTGTCGCGGGCCTGTTCTACGGTGGCGGCGTCGACCAGCTGTGGCGCCAGGTGGTCGGTGCGCTCGCGGTCCTGGTCTTCTCCTTCGTGCTCACGCTGCTCATCGGCTGGGTCATCCAGAGGACGATGGGCTTCCGGATCCCGGAGGAGGACGAGGTCGCGGGTGTCGACGGGTACGCGCACGCCGAGTCGGGCTACGACTTCGGCTCGCTCGGTGCCGGCGGCTTCCGCCCGGGGACGTCCCGGGCCAGCGAGTCCGGTCTGACCAAGACCACCGAGGAGGTCTCGGCATGAAGCTCGTCACCGCGGTGATCAAGCCGCACAAGCTCGACGACGTGAAGTCGGCGCTGGAGGCCTTCGGCATCCAGGGCATGACGGTCAGCGAAGCGAATGGCTACGGCCGCCAGCGCGGCCACACCGAGGTCTACCGGGGCGCGGAGTACACCGTCGACCTGGTGCCCAAGGTGCGGCTCGAGATCGTCGTCGACGACCCGGACGTGTCCGACGTGGTCGAGGTGGTCGTCAAGGCCGCCCAGACCGGTCGCATCGGCGACGGCAAGGTCTGGGTCGTCCCCGTCGAGGACGTCGCCCGGGTGCGGACGGGGGAGCGCGGGCTCGACGCGCTCTGACCGCCCGACCCAGCCACCACGAGAGAGCTCGGGTGATCTCGATGGTCCACGGCACCGGCGCTCGCGCCGCAGGTCCCCACCCGGACCTGCGGCGCGAGCGCCTGCTGCAGGCGGTGCGCTCGACGCTCGCCGACCCCGCTGCCGGCACGGCCCGCCGCGAGGCGCTCGCGGCCACCGTCGACGGCTGGCTCCAGGACGTGTGGACGGCCGCGCGGCCGCCCTCGTCCGGCGTGGCCCTCGTCGCCGTCGGCTCGCACGCCCGCCGTGACGCGGGCCCGGCGAGCGACCTCGACCTGGTGCTCCTGCACGACGGTCGCTCACTGGCCGACGACGCCGTCTCCGCCCTGGCGGAACGGGTCTGGTACCCCATCTGGGACGCGTCGCTGCGACTCGACCACTCCGTGCGGTCGGTCGACGCGTGCCGCGACATCAGCCGCACCGACCTGGCCGCAGCGCTCGGCCTGCTCGACCTGCGGGTCGTGGCCGGCGACGCCGCCCTCGGTCTGCGCGCCCGCGAGGTGCTGCGCGAGCAGTGGCGTTCCGGGGCACGCGGCCGCCTCGACGAGGTGACCGACTCGCTGGCCGAGCGCAGCCGCCGGCACGGCGACCTCGCCTACCTGCTCGAGGGCGACCTCAAGGAGGCCCGCGGCGGCCTGCGTGACGTCGTCGTCCTGCACGCCGTCGTGGCCAGCTGGCTCGCCGACGCCCCGCACGGCGTCGTCGAGCACGCCGCCGGCCGGCTGCTCGACGTGCGCGACGCCCTGCACGCCGTCACCGGTCGTCCCGGCGAGCGGCTGCTGCTGGCCGAGCAGGACGCCGTGGCCGTCGCACTCGGCCTGCCCGACGCCGACGCGCTGCTCACCGAGGTGGCGACCAGCGCCCGCGCCGTCGCGCACGCCCTCGACCTGACGGTGCGTCGCGCCCGGGGCGCCACCACCCGGCGACGCGGGCTGCGCCGGCAGCGACCTCGGCTGCGTCCGCTCGAGCCCGGGCTGGTCGAGCACGAGGGCGAGGTCGTGCTGTCGTCGGCGGCCGCGCCGGTCAGCGACCCGACGATCGCGGTGCGAGCGGCGTCGGCCGCCGCCGTGCACGGGCTCCCGCTGTCACCGGTGACCGCCGCGCACCTGGCGCAGACCTCGGTGCCGCTGCCGACGCCGTGGCCGCCCGAGGCCACCGAGGCGCTGGTGCGGCTGCTCGGCTCCGGGGAGGCGCTGGTCGGCGTCTGGGAGACCCTCGACCAGGCCGGCCTCGCCACGACGTGGTTCCCCGAGTGGCAGGGGGTGCGGAACCGCCCTCAGCGCAACGCCGTCCACCGGCACACCGTCGACCGCCACCTGGTGCAGACCTGCGTCGAGGCGTCGCGGTTGCTCGACCGCGTCTCGCGTCCCGACCTGCTGCTGGTGGCCGCGCTGCTGCACGACATCGGCAAGCTGCCGGGCGCGATGGACCACAGCAGCGTGGGAGCGCCGGTGGCGCACCGGGTGGCGGTGCGCCTGGGGCTGCCCGCTGCCGACGCGGGCGTGGTCGAGCGGCTCGTCCGCGAGCACCTCACGCTGGTCGAGCTGGCCACCCGGCGCGACCCCGACGACCCCCGCACCGTCGAGGCGCTCGTCGCGGCGGTCGACGGCCGCGAGGACCTGCTCGACCTGCTGCGGGCGCTCACCGAGGCCGACGCCGTCGCCGCCGGCCCGGCGGCCTGGACGCCGTGGCGCCGGCGCCTCGTCGACGACCTGCTCGCCCGCGACCGCTCGAGCCTGCGCGGCGCCGACCCGCAGGGCCCCGGACCGCTGACGCCGGCGGAGTCCGAGCTGGTCGAGCGGGTGCGCGCCGACGGCTCGCCCCGGGTCGAGACCGGCGTGCTCGACGGCGTGCAGACCGTGACGCTGGTGGCACCCGACCGGCCGGGCCTGTTCGCCGACTGCGCCGGGCTGCTGGCCGCGCACGGGCTGGGCGTGCGGTCGGCGCTGGTGCGCACGGTCGACGGTGTCGCGGTCGACACCTGGTCGGTGCACTCGTCCACCTCGGTCGCCGACGCCGGCATCCTGCGCACCGGCCTGATCCGCCTCGCGGACGGTGACCAGAGCGTCCTCGACCGCCTCGCCCGCCGTGAAGCCGCCTGGCGCCCAGGGCGTTCGGCGC
Source organism: Angustibacter speluncae (assembly GCF_054777815.1). Lineage (NCBI taxonomy): Bacteria > Bacillati > Actinomycetota > Actinomycetes > Kineosporiales > Kineosporiaceae > Angustibacter > Angustibacter speluncae. Next base: position 11,639 of record NZ_BAAHAF010000183.1, read on the forward strand.
TCGACCCCGCCGGGCCACGTGTCGTCGTGCTGGCCGGCGCCTCGGCCGACGCCACGGTGCTCGAGGTGCGCGCGGTCGACCGCCCGGGGCTCCTGCACGCGCTCGGGGCGACGCTGCGCGACCTGCGGGTCGACGTCCGCTCGGCGCACGTGGCCACGCACGGTGGCCGCGCGGTCGACGTGCTCTACCTGACCGAGGCGGACGGGTCCGCCGGCGCCGGTCGGCTCGGCGCCGCCCGCACCGGCGTGGTGGTCGGGGCCCTGATGGCGGCTGCCGCGTGGAGCCCTCACCCTGCGTGATGTCCAGCATGCGGACGGGTGACGCCGGACGCCGGTGGTGGAGCCGGACGGGTGCGCCCCCTAGGTTCGCTGGCACTCGACGGGGGCCGAGACCAAGCCCGCGTGGTTCGCGCATCAGGGCGAGGGGGCCTCGGTGAGTGCTGGACGACTGCTGGTCGCGCCGCTGGTCGGCGCGCTGCTCGCCGCGACCGGGGTCGCGGTCGACGACCGGAGCGCTGCTGCGGCGCCACCGACGGCGCCCTGGTCGGCGCGCGCCACCGGCACGGTCGCCGCCGTCGGCGTGCAGGCCGTCGGCATCGACCTGGCCGACGTCGGGCTCGCGAGCAGCGACGCGCTCACGTCGTCGCAGACGGTGCCGCGGTCGAGGTCGGAGTCGGCGAACCTCCAGGCGGCCGTGCTCGGTCTGCCGATCCTGCGGTCGACGACCGGTCAGGTGGCCCCGCCCGACCCGGGCGACGCGCAGACCGGCTCGCTGCTCGCCGTCAACGCCCTCGGCATCGGGCTCGGCGCGCTCACCACCCGCAACGAGGCGAACTGGTCGGGGGACGGCGCCTGCGTCACGAGCGGGCCCATCACGGACACCCTCACGCAGACAGCGGGTGTCGGCGTCGCGCCGCTGGGCATCAACCTGCTCTCGACGGGCGTCTCGGCGACGCGCGGCACCACCAGCCTGGTGCCGACGGCGGCCGGCTCGCTCAACCACGCCGTGCGCTCGCAGGCGACCGGCACGCTCACCGGCGTCAGCGTGCTGGGGGGTGCGGTGCAGGTGGGCGTCGCCGGCACCGCGACGCTGAGCTCGACGGCCACCGGCGCCGCCGGGGGCGCCTCGGTCTCGTACCAGGCGCCGCTCATCACGGTGGGTTCCGCACAGGGGACGGTCTCGCTCGTCCCCGGCCAGTCGACGAGCGTCGACCTGGGTGCCGTGGGGGCCGTCACCGTCACGGCCGGCCTGGTGTCCCGCACCGAGGCCGCCGACGGCCGTTCCGCCACCGGGTCGGTCACCGTGCTGACGATCGCCGTGCGCGCCGGGCCCGCGATCGCACCGCTCGCCCGCGCCACGGTCGGGTTGCTGCCGCTGCAGACCCAGGCGACCGCGCCCGCAGGTGGGATCGACTGCCCGCCACCGCCTCCGGTCATCGCCACGCCGTCCGAGGGTGCGCTGGTGAGCACGGCGACGCCCGCCGTCACCGGGACGGGCGTCCCGGGCGCGCTCGTCGACCTCGTGCTCGACGGTGCGACCGTCGCCACCGGGGTACCGGTGGCCGCGAACGGCACGTGGTCGTGGACGCCTGCCGCACCGCTCGCGCAGGGCCCGCACACGGTGACCGCGAGGCAGAGCGTCGCCGGCGTCGCGTCGGTGCTCTCGCCACCACGCACCTTCACCGTCGACAGCCTCGCTCCCGCAGCGCCTGTCGTGCTGCTGCCCGCCAACGGGTCGAGCACGGCCGACCGCACCCCGACCGTGTCGGGCACCGCCGAGCCGGGGAGCACCGTCACCGTCGTGGTCGACGGCACCCCGGTCGGGACCACGACGGCGAGCGGCACCGGCACCTGGTCGCTGGACGCGCCCGCCGAGCTCGCCGACGGTCCGCACACCGCGCAGGCGACGGCGACCGACGCGGCGGGCAACGTCTCGGGGCCGTCGAACACCAACGCGTTCACGGTCGACGCCACCGCGCCCGAGGCCCCGGTCGTGGTCGCGCCGGCAGACGGCTCGAGCACCGCGGACGCCACACCGACCTACTCCGGGACGGCCGAGGCCGGCTCGACCGTGACCGTCGTCGTGGACGGCGCACCGGTCGGGACGGCCCCGGTCGGCGCCGAGGGCACCTGGACGCTCACTCCCGCAACGCCTCTCGCGTCCGGCCCGCACACGGTGCAGGCGACCGCCACGGACGCCCTGGGCAACGTGTCCGCACCGTCGGCTCCGAACGCCTTCGTGGTCGACACCGCGCCGCCGCCCGCACCCGTCGTGCTGACGCCGCCGGACGGCTCCGTCACCACCGACACCACCCCGACCGTCACCGGCACCGCCGAGCCGCTCAGCACGGTCACGGTGCTGGTCGACGACGTCGCGATCGGGACGACGCAGGCCGACGGGTCCGGCGACTGGTCGCTCGTCGTCCCCGCGCCGCTCGCGGACGGCGACCACACCGCCCGCGCCACCGCGACCGACGCCGCCGGCAACGTGTCGCCGTCGTCGGCAGCCGTCGTCTTCACCGTGGACACGACCGCGACCGGTGCGCCGGTGGTCGTCACGCCGGCCAACGGGTCGGTGACCGACGACACCACCCCGACGTACTCGGGCACGGGCGAGGTGGGCAGCACGGTCACGGTCGTGGTCGACGGCGCAGCCGTCGGCACCGCGCCGGTGGCAGCGGGCGGCACCTGGACCCTCACGCCGGCCACGCCGCTCGCCGAGGGCCTCCACGCCGTCTGGGCGACCGCCACCGACGGGGCGGGCAACGTCTCGCCCGTCTCGAACACCAACGCCTTCACCGTCGACACGGTCGCGCCGGCCGCCCCGGTCGTCGTCACGCCGGCGGACGGCTCGGTCACCTCCGACACCACCCCGCAGCTCGCCGGGACGGCGGAGCCGGGCTCGCAGGTCACCGTCGTCGTCGACGGCGTCGCGGTCGGCGTCGTGCCCGCCGACGGGTCCGGCGCGTGGACCCTGACGTCCGGTGAGCTGGCGGGCGGTCCGCACACCGTGCAGGCGACCTCGGCCGACGCGGCCGGGAACGTCTCACCGGTCTCGAACACCAACGGCTTCGTCGTCGACGCCGATCCGCCGCCCGCGCCGGCCGTGACGGCACCGGCGGACGGCACCACCACCGCGGACAGCACGCCGACCGTGACGGGGACCGCCGAGCCGGGCACCACCGTCACGGTGACGGTCGACGGTGCGGTCGTCGGCACCGCACCCGTCGACGGCTCGGGTGCGTGGACGCTGACCGTCGCCGTGCCGCTCGCCGACGGTCCGCACACCGTGCAGGCGACTGCGGCCGACGGCGCCGGCAACACCTCGCCGCCGTCCGCCACGAACACCTTCACGGTCGACACCGCCGCTCCCGCAGCGCCTGTCGTCACCGCGCCCGCCGACGCGTCGGTCACGGCCGACAGCACGCCGACGTACACGGGGACGGCGGAACCCGGCTCGAGCGTGACCGTCTCGGTCGACGGCGCCGCCGTCGGCACCGTCACCGCGGACGCGACGACGGGTGCGTGGACGCTGACCCCGGCGGCGCCCCTGGCCGACGGCCCGCACGCGGTCGCGGCGACGGCGGTCGACGCCGCGGGCAGCCCGTCCCCGCCGTCCGCGACGAACACGTTCACGGTCGACACCGCTGCTCCCGCAGCGCCTGTCGTCGTCGCGCCCCCGAACGGCAGCACCACCTCCGACTCCACCCCGACGATCGCCGGCACCGCCGAGCCGGGTGCGACCGTCACCGTGCAGCTCGACGGCGCGACCCTCGGCACGACGACGGCGAGCGGCACCGGGTCGTGGTCCGTCACGCCGGCGGCGCCGCTCGCCGACGGGCCGCACACCGTGTCGGCGACCGCGACCGACGCGGCGGGCACCACCTCGCCCGCCTCGGCGACGACGACCTTCACCGTCGACACCACCGCGCCGGCGCCGCCGGTCGTCGTCGCGCCCGCCGACGGCTCGACCACCACCGACCAGACCCCGACCGTGTCCGGCACGGCCGAACCGGGCAGCACGGTCACCGTGCTCGTCGACCGCGTCGCGGTCGGGACGACCCCGGCCGACGGCACCGGGGCGTGGTCGCTCGTGACGCCGACGCCGCTCACCGAGGGCCCGCACGAGGTGTCGGCGACGGCCACCGACGGCTCGGGCAACACCTCGCCCGAGTCCCCCGCGAGCACGGTGACCGTCGACTCCGGCGCGCCGGCGCCGCCCGTGGTCACGACGCCCGCGGACGGGTCGGCCACCTCCGACACGACACCGGCCTACGCCGGCACCGCCGAGCCCGGGACGAACGTCACCGTGCTCGTCGACGGCGTCGCGGTCGGGACGACCCCGGCCGACGCGGTCACCGGCGCCTGGGGCCTGACCCAGCCGCTGCCGCTCGTCCCGGGCCCGCACACGGTGGCCGCCACGGCGTCGGACGGCGTGGGCAGCACCTCGCCGCCGTCGCCGGCGAACACCTTCGTGGTCACGCCGCCGCCCCCGCCGCCGCCGCCCGTCGTGGTCGCACCGGCGGACGGCTCGGTCACCGGCGACAGCACCCCCGGGGTCACCGGCACCTCGCAGCCGGGCACGACGGTGACGGTGAGCATCGACGGCACCCCCGTCGGCACCGCCGCGGCGGACGGGCTCGGTGCCTGGACGCTCGAGACCACCACGCCGCTCGCGGACGGCCCGCGCACCGTCACGGCGGTCGCGTCGCAGCCGACGGGCACGCCCTCGCTGCCGTCCGCGCCGTCGACCTTCACCGTCGACACCACCCCGCCGGCACCGCCGGCCGTGACGGCACCCGGGTCCGTCGTCCCCACCGCGACACCGGTGGTGGGCGGGACGGCCGAGCCGGGCAGCACCGTCGCCGTCGTCGTCGACGGCGCCCCGGTCGGGGCGACGACGGCCGACGGCTCGGGCAGCTGGACGCTGCCGCTGACGACGCCCCTGGCCGACGGCCCGCACACCGTCGCGGCCACGGCGACGGACGTCGCAGGCAACGCCTCGACCGCGTCGTCCACGATCGACTTCACGGTCGACACCGTGGGACCGCCTGCGCCCGTGGTGGTCTCACCGGCCGTCGGCCAGGTCACCGGCGACAGCACGCCGACCGTCACCGGGACCGCCGAGGCCGGGACCACCGTGACCGTCGTCGTCGACGGCGTCGCCGTGGGCACCACGACGGCCGGTGGCACCGGCACGTGGTCCCTCGACGTGCCGACCCCGCTCGCGGACGGCGCGCACGCCGTCCGGGCGACCGCGACGGACGCGGCGGGCAACGTCTCGCCCGCGTCGAGCACGAACGTGTTCACGGTCGACACCGGGATCCCCGCCGCGCCCGCCGTCGTCTCGCCCGCCGACGGCTCGGTCACCGGCGACAGCACGCCGACCGTCGCCGGGACGGCGGAGCCGACCAGCACGGTGACCGTGCTCGTCGACGGCGCACCGGTGGGCACCACCAACGCGGACGGCACCGGCGCCTGGTCGCTGGAGGTGCCCACCGCGCTGGCGGACGGGCCCCACACGGTGGCGGCCACCGCGACCGACGCGGCCGGCAACGCCTCGCCGGCGTCCGCCACCAACGGGTTCACCGTCGACACCGGCGCACCGGTGGTCCCGGTCATCACCTCGCCCGCGGACGGGGCGGCGACGGCCGACACCACGCCGACCGTGCAGGGGACCGCCGAGCCGGGCAGCACCGTCACGGTGCTCGTCGACGGCACGCCGGTCGGCACCACCACCGCGGACGGCACCGGCGCGTGGACGCTGCCGCTGCCCGTCCCGCTCGCCGAGGGCTCGCACGAGCTCACCGCCACCGGCACCGACGCCGCCGGCAACACCTCGCCGCCGTCGGCGGCCGTGACCGTCGTCGTCGACACCACGCCCCCCGCGGCGCCGGTCGTCACCACGCCGGCGGACGGCTCGGTGACCGGCGACAGCACCCCGGACGTCGGCGGCACGGCCGAGCCGGGCGCGACCGTCACCGTCGAGGTCGACGGCGTGCCGGTCGGCACCACGACCGCGGACGGCACCGGTGCCTGGACGCTGCCGCTGCCCACCCCGCTCGCGGACGGCCCGCACGAGGTGGTCGCGACGGCCACCGACGCGGCGGGCAACACCTCGCCCCCGTCGGCGCCGAGCACCGTCACGGTCGACTCCTCGCTGCCCGCGGCGCCGGTCGTGACCACCCCGGCCGACGGCTCCACGACCGACGACGCCACCCCGGCGATCAGCGGGACGGCCGAGCCGGGCGCGACCGTGACCGTCGAGGTCGACGGCACCGTCGTGGGCACCACCACCGCCGACGGCACCGGCGCGTGGACGCTGACCCCGACGGTCCCGCTCGGGCTCGGCGAGCACGAGGTCGTGGCCACCGCCACCGACGCCGCGGGCAACGAGTCCGCGCCGTCCGCGCCGGTGTCGTTCACCGTGGTCGCCGGCGCCGTCCCACCGCCGGTGATCGTCTCGCCCGCCGACGGCTCGGTGATCTCGGACCGCACGCCCGAGGTGTCGGGCACCGGCCTGCCCGGCGCGGTGGTCACCCTGGTCTGGGACGGCCAGGTCTACGGCACGGCGGTGGTCGCGGCCGACGGCACCTGGCGGATCCCCGTCACGGCCGTCCAGGCCGACGGGTGGCACACGCTGCAGGCGTTCCAGACGCTCCCGCTCACCGGGCAGGGCTCGGTGCTGTCCGCCAGGTCGGACGTGCTGGTCGACGCCACCGCACCGGCCGCGCCCACGATCGTCTCGCCCGCCGACGGGTCGAGCACGACCGACCGGACCCCCCAGGTGCGCGGCACCGGCGAGCCGGGCGCCACGGTGACGGTGCGCGTCGACGGCGTCGTCGTCGGCACCGCCGTGGTCGGTGCCGACGGGACCTGGACGCTCGACCTGTCGCGGGCGCTCACCGTGGCCGGCCACGTGCTGTCGGTCGTGCAGACCGACGCCGCCGGGAACGTCTCGCCGGAGGCGGTGGCCGACTTCGCGGTCGTCGCCGCGTCGGGCGGTGGCGGTGGCGGCGGCGGTGGCCGCGACGCCCGGGACCGCTCCGACCTGCCGCGGACGGGGACCGACCCGGTCGACGCGCTGCTCGCCTCGCTGGTGCTCGTGCTCGGCGGCGCGGTGCTGCTGCGGCCGCAGCGGGCCCGGCGCCGCCGCGGCGCGTGACCGACGGCCCCCTGACCTACGACGCGGGACGGCGGGCGGTGGCGACCTCGGGGTCGCCCATCGCCCACCGGACGACGCCCGTGGCGGCGTCGCCCAGCGCCCGCACGACCAGGCGCTCGGTGACCGGGAGCACGGGCAGCCGCAGGTGCCGCCGCGCCCACACCGGCAGCGACGCCACCGCCGCGGC
>NZ_BAAHAF010000184.1:0-2700 GCF_054777815.1 Angustibacter speluncae
TCTCGGGCGCCCCCCCGCCCCCCCCGCCAGAAGCAACGAGAACGAGATTGGGTACGGTTCGCAAGGGTTGGGAGTTGTGAAAACTCTGTAATGATCCCTCCGCTGGTTCACCAACGGAGACCTTGTTACGACTTTTACTTCCTCTAAATGACCGAGTTTGGATAACTTTCCGGCCCGGAAGGGTAGTTGCCCACCCCTCTGGGCCAGTCCGGAAGCCTCACTGAGCCATTCAATCGGTAGTAGCGACGGGCGGTGTGTACAAAGGGCAGGGACGTAATCAACGCAAGTTGATGACTTGCGCTTACTAGGGATTCCTCGTTGAAGAGCAATAATTGCAATGCTCTATCCCCAGCACGACAGAGTTTCACAAGATTACCCAGGCCTTTCGGCCAAGGAGGAACTCGCTGGCTCTGTCAGTGTAACGCGCGTGCGGCCCAGAACATCTAAGGGCATCACAGACCTGTTATTGCCTCAAACTTCCATCGGCTTGAGCCGATAGTCCCTCTAAGAAGCCAGCGCGCTGCCAAAGCAACGCGGGCTATTTAGCAGGTTAAGGTCTCGTTCGTTATCGCGATTAGGCAGACAAATCACTCCACCAACTAAGAACGGCCATGCACCACCACCCACGAAATCAAGAAAGAGCTCTCAATCTGTCAATCCTCATCGTGTCTGGACCTGGTGAGTTTCCCCGTGTTGAGTCAAATTAAGCCGCAGATTCCACCCCTGGTGGTGCCCTTCCGTCAATTTCTTTAAGTTTCAGCCTTGCGACCATACTCCCCCCAGAACCCAGAAACTTGTACTTTCGTGTAAGGTGCCGAACGAGTCAAAAAATAACATCGTCCGATCCCTAGTCGGCATAGTTTATGGTTAAGACTACGACGGTATCTGATCGTCTTCGATCCCCTAACTTTCGTTCCTGATTAATGAAAACATCCTTGGCAAATGCTTTCGCAGTAGTTAGTCTTCAATAAATCCAAGAATTTCACCTCTGACAATTGAATACTGATGCCCCCGACTGTCCCTATTAATCATTACGGCGGTCCTAGAAACCAACAAAATAGAACCGCACGTCCTATTCTATTATTCCATGCTAATGTATCCGAGCATAAGCCTGCTTTGAACACTCTAATTTTTTCAAAGTAAAAGTCCTGGTTCCCCGACACACCCAGTGAAGGGCATGCGGCTCCCCAGAGGGAAAGACCCGGCCGGACCAGTGCACGCGGTGAGGCGGACCGGCCAGCCAGGCCCAAGGTTCAACTACGAGCTTTTTAACTGCAACAACTTTAATATACGCTATTGGAGCTGGAATTACCGCGGCTGCTGGCACCAGACTTGCCCTCCAATTGTTCCTCGTTAAGGGAATTAAATTGTACTCATTCCAATTACAAGACCCAAAAGAGCCCTGTATCAGTATTTATTGTCACTACCTCCCCGTGTCGGGATTGGGTAATTTGCGCGCCTGCTGCCTTCCTTGGATGTAGTAGCCGTTTCTCAGGCTCCTTCTCCGGGGTCGAGCCCTAACCCTCCGTTACCCGTTGTCACCATGGCTGGCCAAGACCCAGCCGTCGAAAGTTGATAGGGCAGAAATTTGAATGAACCATCGCCGGCGCAAGGCCGTGCGATTCGAGAAGTTATTATGAATCACCAGGGAGCCCCGAAGGGCATTGGTTTTTAATCTAATAAATACATCCCTTCCGAAGTCGGGGTTTTCAGCATGTATTAGCTCTAGAATTACCACGGTTATCCAAGTAGTAAGGTACTATCAAATAAACGATAACTGATTTAATGAGCCATTCGCAGTTTCGCTGTATAATTGCTTATACTTAGACATGCATGGCTTAATCTTTGAGACAAGCATATGACTACTGGCAGAATCAACCAGGTAACTATCGTCGCGCCGCGGTCTGCAGCGGCCGCGGAGGCGCCCGAGAGCGCCCCGCGGAGAGATTGTTGGTCGGTCTGGACCCCCTGCGAGCAGGCGGCCCAACTCCCCGCGCAGCGCTGTCCGGCCAAGGCCAGGGCGCGCCGCGCAGGGCGATCCTCCTTCCCCCCCTGAGTTCCCAGAGCGACGTCGGCAGGCGCGCGCGGCCCGAGGGCCGGGCGCCGCCTAGGCGCTCACATAGGAGGCCGCAGCCCAGAGGTGCAGCTTTACAGCGTTCTCTCCAGGTGCGGGGTCTCCTGTTGCTCGTGCGGATGTCTGGCAGTTGCCATTCGCCCACAGAAACCCATCGCGGGGCAGCTGGGGGCCGAAGCCACCAGTGCCTTTTTGCGGCATCCCGCCGACTCAGTCACTGAAAAGCGCCTCGCCTTCGGGGGAGTTGACCGCCGCAATGCCCTGCCTTGACCGAGATTGGTGATCTCTACTTTGGAGGCTGCATAACAGGACACGACGACAGTCGCTCGAAGTATGGGACGTGTGTTTGCTGTGCCGACGCCCCCGCAGGGGAGGGCGCCTGCCCAGGGAGGGTGCGCGGCAAGCCGCGCAGCCCGTCCTAGGCGCCGCGCAGAGGCCCGCCCCCTTGGGGGCTTGGGCGCCGTGCGCAGCTCGACTCGCAACTCCCGAGTCGTGTCTTTGCTTGTTTTCATTTTTCTCCTTCTTGTAGTCCCTGCGCACGCGTCGCACGATGAGTTGTGCTAACGGCCACCAAGCGGCGCGAGTCCCGCGAGTTCCGCAAAAATAATGGCGGGCGCTGCCGCAAC
>NZ_BAAHAF010000185.1:0-2660 GCF_054777815.1 Angustibacter speluncae
GGCGCGCCGCTCGCGTGCCGTGAGCTCGACCCGGACGTGCGGCGCGCGCTGGCGGTGCTGCTGCCCGCCTCCGCGGCGCCGGTGCTGCTGCACGAGGCGGTGGCCACGTCGGGCTGGGGTCCGGCGGCGGTGCTCCTCGCCCTGCTGGTGGTGCCTGCCCAGGCCGTCGCGGCCGCCCTCGCCCTGCACCTCGCGGTCGTCCGCTCGGCCGCCGCTGTGTCGCGCACCCGCGGCCGCGAGCGCGTGCTGCTGGCCCGGCTCGACGGGCTGCGGGTGCACCACTCCGCCGACTCCGCGCGCCGGCACGAGGCCCGCGGTGCGCTCGCGGCCGTCGCGCTCGCCAACACCGCGCTGCTCGAGTCCGCCGAGCGGCTCGACGACGACACCCGGCGCGAGCTCGTCGACGGCGTCGTCTCCGAGCTGCGGCGCATCAGCACCCTGCTGGCGCCGGACGCCGTCCCTGCGAGCCCGCTGCCCGCCCCGCGGCGCGGGGTCGGCGACCGCGCCGGGGTCGCGTGACCGGCTCGGCCACCGGGGTCCGGGTCGCGCTCGTCGACGACCACGCCCTGCTCGTGCAGAGCCTCGCGCTCGCGCTCGGCGCCCACGGCCTCGACGTCGTCGCCGTCGACCCCGTCGCACCGCTGCGGCCTCCGCCGCACGACGTCGACGTGGCCCTGCTCGACCTGGCGCTCGGGGAGGGGCGCTGGGGCCTCGACCTGCTGCCCGAGCTGCGGCCGTGGGCCGGCGCGGTGGTGGTGCTCACCGGCGAGACCGACGTGCGGCTGCTCGGCGACGCGCTGCTGGCGGGGTGCCTCGGCGCCGTGCCGAAGAGCGCCCCCGTGACCGACATCGTCGAGGCGGTGCGCTGCGCGGCCGCCGGCGAGGCGCTGCCGACGCGCTGGGCCGACCCCACCTGGGTCGGTGCGAGCCGGCGCGCCCGGGCCGAGGAGCGGCAGCAGCTGGCCGACTTCGAGCGGCTCACCGGTCGGGAGCGCGAGGTCCTGGCGAACCTGGTCGACGGCCGCGACGTCGCCGAGATCGCCTCGGACGCCGTGGTGTCCGTCGCCACCGTGCGCTCGCAGGTGCGGGGCGTGCTCACCAAGCTCGGAGTCTCGTCGCAGCTGCAGGCCGTCGCCCGCGCCCGCCGCGCGGGCTGGCGCACCGACCGCGCGGGGTGAAGGTCGAGAAGGCCTCGCCGCGAACGGAGTTCATCAATTGTGACGATGAGGGTCGGCCGTTCGGCCGACCACCCTGGTGCCACGACCGGGAATTGCTCCCGGACCACACCCAGGAGGAACTCCCGTGCGCAACAGGTTCAAGCTCGCTGCCGGCGGTGTCGGCGTCGCCGCCGTCGCGGCCAGCGTCGTCCTCACCGGCGGCACGTCCGCGTACTTCTACGACCTCGAGAAGAGCACCGGCAACCAGATCGAGGCATGCGACTTCGACCTCACCTGGCGCTCGAGCAACCTCAAGGCCGTGTCGCAGGCGCCGAGCAGCCAGGCGTCGGCCACCAAGACCAACGCCGACGGCTTCCTCAACGGCACCGACGGTGCGTTCACCCTGGCGAACCTGCAGCCGGGCGACGCCTACTCGGTGCAGCTGAACGTCCGCAACGCCGGCAGCTGCGCGGGTGAGCTGTACATGGACGTCGACCAGCACGTCGACCTCGAGAACGGCCTGACCGAGCCCGAGGCCGCCGCCGGCGACGCCGACCAGAGCGGCGACATCGGCGAGACCGTCCAGGCGAAGGTGCGTCTCGACGGCTACAAGACGCTGCACGAGGGCTCGCTCGCCTCGTTCGCCGAGGCGCTGCCCACGCTGCTCGACAGCGACTTCGCGGGCAAGGACGAGCACAGCCTCGTGGTCACGTTCACCGTCCCGGAGAGCGGCACCGCCGGCACCGAGAACGTGATCATGACCGACTCGTACTCGTTCGACCTCGACTTCGCGGTCACCCAGAAGGGCCACGCGCCCACCGGCAACCTGGGCTGATCCGAGGGCCGGTGGGCGTCCCGGGGACGCCCACCGGCCCACCCCTTCCCGCAGATCCCCGACCACGACGCCTCGACGGACGGACCCGATGAACACCGTGCTGCGCACCACCCGAGCCCTGGCGACCACCCTGCTGTGCCTGGTCGTGCTGCTGCTCGCCGCCACGATGCTGCTGCCGAGGGCGTTCGGGCTCGACCCGCTCGTGGTGACGTCGGGCTCGATGAGCCCGACCGTCGACCCGGGCGCCGTCGTGCTGGTCGGCGCCCCGACCCGCGAGCTCGCCGAGGACGACGTCGTCACCTTCCGCGACGGCACCGGCGGGCTCACCACGCACCGCATCGCCTCGGTCCTGCACGACGCCGACGGCACCCCCGTCCTGGTCACCCGCGGCGACGCCAACGAGGACGCCGACCCCTCCCCGCTGGCCGCCGAGGCCGTCGTCGGCGTCGCGCGCTTCGCCGTGCCCCACGTCGGGTACCTGGTGCAGTCGGCGTCGACGCCCGCCGGCATCGGCGTGCTGCTCGCGCTCGTCGGCCTGAGCCTGGTGCGGCCCCGCGGGCCCCGCGCCCGCCCGGCCCTCGCGGCGGTCCCGGCATGAGCCAGCGCGGTCGCAGTCGGCTCGCGAGCTGGGCCGGCGTGCTCGGCGTCGTCGCGCTCGGCGCGGTGGG
>NZ_BAAHAF010000186.1:0-952 GCF_054777815.1 Angustibacter speluncae
GGTGGCGGCGCGGTCGCGCGCGCCGGACTCGCGGTAGAGCGCGGCCCGGCCGCGGGCGGTCTCGGCGGAGCGCACGACCACCGGCAGCGGCTCGGGCACCAGCGGGCCGAAACGGCGTCCGCGCCAGAGGACGGCCAGCGCGGCGACGAGCACGAGCCAGACCGCGACCAGCCCGACCCACGGCGGGGCGAGGTCGCCCGGTGCGGCGCGCCCGCCGTCGACGAGCGCGGGGTCGAGCGGGTCGACCTTCCACCACACCAGGTCGCGGTGCCCGCCGAGCAGGTGCAGCCCGACGGCCGCGTTGCCGGTCTCGGCGACGTGCTCGTTCACCAGCGGCTCGGTGGACCCGAGGACGACCACCTGCGTGCCGTCGCGGTCGAGGGCCAGCAGGCGGCCGTTCGGCGCCTCGGCGTCGGCGGAGGGGTAGCACCAGGTCACGTCGCCGTCGTCGCCGCCGACCCCCTGGTAGGCGACGGCGTCGTCCCACTGCGTGCTGCCGGCGACCTGCGCGGCCTCGACGTCGCACCCGGGGTCGACCGGGTCGTCGGCGGCGGCCGCGCCGGCCAGTAGGTCGAGGTCGAGGTCCTCCAGCACCCGGGGCGAGGGGCGGACGAGCACGACGTCGCTGCCCCCGAGGTCGGAGGTGAGGGTGTCGATCAGGTCGGCCTCGAGCAGGTCGGCGCCGACGACGAGGACGGTCGCGTCGCCCCCGCCCGCGACCTCGTCGACCTCGGCGAACCGGGTGGTCGCGGTGACCTGCACCCCCTGCTCGCCCAGCACCTGCGCGAGCGCGCGGGACCCGGCGGGCGCGGGCGAGTCCGGGTCGAGGTCGCCCGCGGTGCTGCGCGGTGCGAACGCCGCGATGGCGACCGCGAGCACGAGCACGGCCAGCGCGATGAGCGCCGGTGTGCGCCAGCGCCTCACGCGGGCACGCCCAGCCGGGCGCGGGAGG
>NZ_BAAHAF010000186.1:974-7279 GCF_054777815.1 Angustibacter speluncae
GCGGCGTCGTCGGCCGCGCGCACCCGCTCGTGGTGGTCGGGGGTGGCGGTGCGGTCGCCGTAGGCGACGTCGTCGAACACCCGGGCGGCGTCGGCGAGCGCGTCGGCCACGGCGGGCAGGAGCGCCCCGGCCTCGCCCGCGGCCTCGTCGGCCGTGCGGCCGGGGCGCGGGTCGAGCACGGTGCGCTCCTCGAGCCCGCGGACCAGGGCGCGGAAGCGGTCGAGCACGGCGGCTCGCCAGTCGCCCGCCGCCACCGCGGCGTCGGCGCGGGCGCGGTAGCCGGTGGCGGTCACGTGCTCCTCGAGCCCGATCTCGCCGGCGCCCGCCGTGCCCGTGCGGGCGGCCGCGCGCAGCGGGCCGGTGCGCCGGACCACGAGGGCGACGACGCCGACGACGACCGCGAGCAGGACGAGCAGCAGCAGCGGCGAGGTGGGTCCCTCGGCGCTGTTCAGGGCGTCCTGCAGCGCCTCCCAGACCCGCTGCAGCAGACCGGGCCTCGCCCTGGCGTAGGCAGGGTCCGTGAGCTCCTGCTCCAGCCACTGCCGGGCGGTCGGCTCGTCGGGGACGACCGGGACGCTCACGGCTGCTCGGCCGCGCGCGCCAGCTCGACGTCGAGCCCCTCGCGCCGGATCCGGTGGTCGACGTAGAGCAGCGTGCAGACCCCGGCCTGGAACGGGTACAGCACCGCCGAGGTGACGATGCCGGCGAGCGCGGTGACGAGCAGCTGCAGCGGAGCCACGCCGGCCGCGGCGAGCGGGTCGTCGGGGTTCGCGAAGGCGATGCCGCCGCTCACCAGGAAGGCCGGGAACGCGAGCACCTGGCTGGCGACCCCGACGATGACCGAGGCGAGCACGAGGATGCCGACGCTGCGCCAGAACGGCCCGGTCCACAGGCCACCGACCAGCGCGTGCACCCTGCGGAACGCCTGCACGGGCCCGGCGCGCTCGAGCATGACCGCGGGCGTCGCCACGCTGGTGCGCACGGTGAGCCACAGCCCGGCGAGCAGCGCGGCCGGCAGCGTGAGCACGTACAGCAGCAGCAACCACGGCGTGACGATGGCGAGGAACGCGGGCACCAGCAGCAGCAGGACGATGCCGAACCCGATGAGCACGCCGATGCCGACGAGCCCGAGCAGCGCCCCCATCCGCGGCCACGCCGCCCGCCACGCGTCACCGAACGAGGCCCGGTGCCCGGTGACCGCGCGGCTCACCGGCACGACCAGCACGCCGTTCAGCAGCGCGAGCCCGATGGCGGTGACGGCGGCGGTGACCATCCACCCCAGGCCGTACACGCCGAAGACGTCGGCGAGCTCGTCCTCGCTCACCGTCGCGGCCGTGGCGGGGTCGGTGAGGCGCGCGAGCTCAGGCCCCATCAGGCCCTGCAGCGCGACGGCCATCAGCGTGGTGAGGCCGCCGATCAGCGCCGCCCAGCCGATGGTGGCCGCGGGGTTGCGCCGCATCACCTGGAACGCGCCGTCGTAGATCTCGCCGAGGCCGAGCGGCCGCAGCGGCACGACACCGGGCCGCGGCGCGAGCGGGACGGGCGGCGGGACCGGCGCGCCCTGGCCGTACCCGTAGCCGTACCCGGGCGGCGGGGGCGCGGCCGGACCGGGTGCCTTGGTGAAGTCGGGCGGGACCGGGGAGCCCGTCGGCTGCCCCCACTGCTGCGGTGCCGGGTGGGCCGGCGGGACCGGCGGGTGGGCCGCCGGCGGGACGGGCGCGGTGGACGGCGGCACGCTGCCGGGGGCCGCCCAGCCACCGCCCGCAGGTGCGGCCGGGCCGGGCGCGTCGTCGTCCGGGCCGCCCCCCGGCGGCCGCCAGTCCTGGCTCACGTCGTCCCCCCTCGTGTGGCGCGGTCCGGCCGATCCTCCCACGTGGGCCGGTGCTCCCACGCGAGCGAGGGGGCAGGTGAGACCATGGCCGCATGAAGGGCCGCATCCTCGTCGTGGACGACGACACCGCGCTGTCGGAGATGATCGGCATCGTCCTGCGCGGGGAGGGCTTCGAGCCCTACTTCTGCGCGGACGGCGACGGCGCCCTGGAGGCGTTCCGGGCGGCGCGCCCCGACCTGGTGCTGCTCGACCTGATGCTCCCGGGGAAGGACGGCATCGAGGTCTGCCGCCAGATCCGCGCCGAGTCGGTCGTCCCCATCGTCATGCTCACCGCCAAGAGCGACACCGTCGACGTCGTCCTCGGCCTCGAGTCGGGCGCCGACGACTACGTCCCCAAGCCGTTCAAGCCCAAGGAGCTGGTGGCCCGCGTCCGCGCCCGGATGCGGCGCACCGACCAGCCGGTGCCCGAGTCGCTCACCATCGGCGACCTGTCGATCGACGTCGCGGGCCACGCCGTGCGCCGCGGCGACCAGCAGATCCAGCTGACGCCGCTCGAGTTCGACCTGCTGGTCGCGCTCGCGCGCAAACCGTGGCAGGTGTTCACCCGCGAGGTCCTGCTCGAGCAGGTGTGGGGGTACCGGCACGCAGCCGACACCCGGCTGGTGAACGTGCACGTCCAGCGGCTGCGGTCCAAGGTCGAGCGCGACCCCGAGAACCCCGAGGTCGTCGTCACGGTGCGTGGTGTCGGGTACAAGGCCGGACCCGCCTGACGGCGGCGTGCCGGACGCCGACCCCGAGGTCGTCGCGGACGCCGCGCCGCCGCCCCGTCCGCCGCTGCGCCGCGTGCTGCGGCCGGTGGTCGTCGGCGGGCGACGGGTCGCCCACCTGTGGCGCAGCTCGCTGCAGCTGCGGGTGGTCAGCACCACGATGGCGCTCGGCCTGGTCGCCACGCTGCTCGTCGTCGCGTTCGTCGCGGCGCAGGTGAGCGACCGGCTGCTCGAGTCGCGCCGCGAGCAGGCCTTCACCGACGCCGAGCGCGCCACCCGCGACTTCCAGGACACCGTCCTCAGCTACGACCCCGCGACGACGCGGGGCACGATCGAGAGCTTCGTCCTCGACAGCCTGCAGCAGGTGTCGGGCACGGGCGGCGAGTCGGTCGTCGGCATCCTGCTGCTGCGCAGCGCGGACGCGCCGGCGGCGGCGGAGCCGGTGTACGACCTGGCGTCGGGCAGCCTGCGCCCGGGCGTGGTGCCGCAGGACCTGCGCGACGAGGTCACCGGCAGCGACCTGCAGCAGTCGCGCTCGGTCGCGCTCACCACGCCGACCGGGGGCGAGGTGCCCGGGCTGCTCGTCGGCCAGCTCGTCGACGTGCCCGTGGCGGGCCCGTACGAGCTGTACTTCGTGGTGAGCCTCGAGACCGAGCAGCAGACCCTGCTGGCGGTGCAGCGCGTGCTCGCGATCGGCATGGCGGGCCTGGTGCTGCTGCTCGGCGCGATCGCGTTCGTCGTCACCCGGCAGGTCGTCACGCCGGTGCGGCAGGCGGCCGCGGTGGCGGCGCGGCTGTCCGACGGCCACCTCGACGAGCGGATGGAGCGCCGCGGCGAGGACGACCTGGCCCGGCTCGCCGGCTCGTTCAACGAGATGGCCGAGAACCTGCAGGACCAGATCGTGCGGATGGAGGAGCTGTCGCGCCTGCAGCGGCGGTTCGTCTCCGACGTCTCGCACGAGCTGCGCACCCCGCTGACGACGATCCGGATGGCCGGCGAGGTGCTGCACGACGGGCGCGAGTCGTTCCCGCCGGCGCTGGCCCGCTCGGCCGAGCTGCTGCAGACCCAGCTCGACCGGTTCGAGGCGCTGCTGGCCGACCTGCTCGAGATCAGCCGGTTCGACGCCGGGGCGGCGGCGCTCGAGGCGGCACCCGCCGACGTCACGGTCATCGTCCAGCAGGTGATCGAGCTCGCCGTGCCGCTGGCCGAGCGGCGCGGCTGCGAGCTGCGCTCGCACGTGCCGCGCGTCCCCGCGATGGCCGAGGTCGACGCGCGCCGGGTCGAGCGCATCGTCCGCAACCTGGTCGTGAACGCGGTCGAGCACAGCGAGGGCAACCCGGTCGACGTCTACGTGCGCGCCGACGCCGACGCCGTGGCGGTGCTGGTGCGCGACAACGGCGTCGGGCTCCGGCAGGCCGACGTGCAGCGCGTCTTCGACCGGTTCTGGCGCGCCGACCCCGCCCGCGCCCGCACCACCGGCGGCACGGGGCTCGGGCTGGCGATCGCGCTCGAGGACGCCCACCTGCACGGCGGGACGCTCGAGGCCTGGGGCGAGGTGCGGGTGGGGTCCGACTTCCGGCTGACGCTCCCGCGGCGCGCGGGCTCGGTGCCGGCCGGCTCGCCGCTGCCGCTCGGCGCCCGGCGTCCCGGGTCGCCGCCCGAGCGCCCGCTGCGGGTGGTGTCGCACCCCTCGCGCGAGGACCCGCCCGGCCCGACCGACCTGCCCGCCCCGGACGGGGAGCGCGTCGGTGGCTGACGGCCGCCCCGCCCGGCCCGGGCGTGCCCGCCCGCACCGCCGGGCGGTCGTCACCGCGGTCGCGCTCGCGCTGCTGACCGGGTGCGCGTCGATCCCGACCGAGGGCCCGGTCATCGAGGGCGCCCCGGTCGGCGAGGACGTCTTCCGCCGGGTCGTGCCGCCGCCCGCGGCGGGTGCCGCGCCGGTCGAGATCGTCCGCGGGTTCCTCGACGCCTCCGCCGGTGCGGGCACGGCCGTCTCGACCGCGGGGTCGGGCGACCGCGACTACGAGGTGGCCCGGTCGTACCTCAGCCCGCGGATGGCCACCGACTGGCGTCCGACCGACGAGACCGTCGTGTACCCCGGCGCGCGGCCGCAGGTCGCCTTCCCGGACGCCGCGGGCGACGTGCCCGGCAGCGCGGGCGACGGCACCGGGGCGTCCGACCGGGTCACCGCCCGCATCGACGTGCCGGTGCTCGGGACGGTCGACGCGTCCGGCCGGTACCAGCAGGCGCCGCCGGGCACCGTCCGCTCGGTCGAGCTGACCGTGCAGCGGGGTGCCGACCGGCAGTGGCGGATCGCCAGCACCCCCGACCTGGCGCTGGTGTCGAGCTCGGACTTCGACGCCGTCTTCCGTGCGTACCGGCTCTACTTCCTCGACCCGACCAGCAACTACCTGGTGCCCGACCTGCGCTGGTTCCCGCAGTCGGACTCGACCCGCACCCGGCTCGTCGCCGAGCTGCTGCAGGGTCCGTCGTCGTGGCTGTCGCCGGGGGTCGTGACGGCCTTCCCGTCCGGCACCCGGATGGCGGCGCCGCAGGCGGTGCGGGTCGACGGCGGCGTGGCCACCGTGCCGCTGACGTCGGCGGCCCGCTCGGCGAGCCCGCAGCAGCGCCAGCTGATGCGCGCGCAGCTGCTGGCGAGCCTGCGCGCCTCGCTCGGGGTCACCCAGGTGCGCCTCGTCGTCGACGGCGGCGAGCTGGCGATCGAGGACCCCGCGAGCGCCGTGCGCCGCGACCCCGACGTCGCGCCCGGGGCGGTGCTGCTGCAGGGCGAGGTGCCGGTGCTGCTCTCCGGCGCCGTCCCCGAACCGATCCCGGACCTGCCTGCGCTCGACGGCCTCGGCCCGAGCCACCCGGCGCTCGCCTACGACGGCGGCGTGCTCGCCGTCCTGGCGCAGGAGCGCAGCCAGCTGCGCACCCTCGCCCCGGGCGACGAGCAGGTCTCCGAGCCGCTGGTCGTCGGTGCCGACCTGACGCCGCCTTCGTTCGACTGGCGCGGCAACGTCTGGACCTCCCCGGCGGTCTCCGACGGCACGGTCCAGGTCGCGCAGCCGGGGGTGGCGGCCGGCGGGGTCGAGGCGCCCTGGCTGGCCGGGCGCCGCGTCTCCTCGCTGCGGGTCTCCCGCGACGGCACCCGCGCGGTGCTCACCTCGGTGACCGCCGAGGGGGTGCCGTCGGTCGACGTCGTCGCCGTGGTGCGCGACGGCGACGGCGTGCCCGTGCGGCTGTCCGGTCCGCTGCAGCTCGCGCTCGGCACGCCGCTGGCGGCCGTCCGCGACGCCGTCTGGACCGGGGAGGACGGGATCGCCGTGCTCGCCCGCCCGGCCGGTGCGGCCGACGTGGCGGTGCTGCCGGTGCAGATCGGCGGGACGGCGCAGGCACCGCTCGCCCCCGTGCCGGGCGCCACCGACCTCGCCGCGGGCAACGGTCCGCGCAGCCTGCTCGTCACCACCGCCGACGGGCGGGTGCTGCAGCAGGAGGGCTCGTCGTGGGTCGAGCTGCCCGAGGCCGCGGGCCTGGTGCAGCCCGCCTTCGAGGGGTGACGCGCCCCGTCGTCCACAGGGGGCTCCGCGGGCGGGTTCCGTCCACAGGCCGCGGTCGGCGCCGCCCGGCGCGGGTCGCGGCCGGGCACGCTCCCCGGGTGCGCCACGCCCGGCACCGCGCCCCCGGCCGGTCGCTCCTCGACCGGT
>NZ_BAAHAF010000187.1:0-55047 GCF_054777815.1 Angustibacter speluncae
GACGGCGGCGGCGGCGCCGTCGGGCGCGACCTGGGCGTACGCGACGAGCCGCCCGTCGAGCAGGGCGCCGAGGTGCCGCACACCGGGGCGCCGGTGCCGCAGCGCCAGCTCGCCCGCCTCGTCGAGGGCCCGGGAGCCGTCGGCCGCGGCGGCGGCGTCGAGCAGCGGGCCCACCAGCTCGAGGTGGGTGTCGTCGAGGGGCTGCACGCGCGGTTGCTCCACACGGGCCAACCTAGGGGTAGCGCGGACCGGTCGGATTCACCCGTCTGAGGGCCCCGACCGTCCGTCCGTGACCGTAGGGTTCCTGGCGCACCCCCCGAAACCCCCCAGGAGCGTCATGAACGTCCTCACCCGCCCACGCGCCGCCACCGCGGCGCTCGCCACGGCCGCCCTGGCCGCCGGCCTCGCGGCCGCGGTCGTCCCGCCGTCGCAGGCCGCCCCGCGCAACCTGCAGACCGTCCAGCTGCTGTCGTTCAACGACTTCCACGGCCACCTCGAGGCGAACGACCCGAACCTGAGTCGCACGCTCGACCCGTCGCAGACCCCCTCCGGCGGCGCCGAGTACCTCGCCGCCCACCTGCAGCGGCTGCGCGACGCCAGCACCGCCGACGCCAGCTTCACGGTGGCGGCCGGCGACCTGATCGGCGGCTCGCCGTTCCTGTCCGGCGCCTTCCACGACGAGCCCGCGGTCGAGTCGCTGAACGCGCTCGGCCTCGACGTCAGCAGCGTGGGCAACCACGAGTTCGACGAGGGCACCGAGGAGCTGCTGCGCATGCAGGAGGGCGGGTGCCACCCCGTCGACGGCTGCTACTTCGAGGACGCCCCGTACGCCGGCGCCGACTTCGAGTGGCTCGCCGCGAACGTCCGCAAGCGCGGCACCGACCAGACGCTGCTGCCGGGCACGTCGATCAAGGACGTCGACGGCACCAAGGTCGGCTTCATCGGCATGACCCTCGAGGCCACCGACACCCTGGTGAACCCCGCGGGCGTGTCGTCGGTGCGCTTCCTCGACGAGGTGCTCACCGCCAACCGCGAGGCGCGCAAGCTCAAGCAGCAGGGCGTCAAGTCGATCGTGGTGCTGCTGCACGAGGGCGGTCTGCAGACGGGCACCTACCAGGACTGCACGGGCATCTCCGGCGCGGTCGTCGGCATCGCCGAGCAGCTGAACCCCGAGATCGACGCCGTCATCACGGGCCACACCCACCAGCCGTACGTGTGCAGCATCCCCGACCCGCGCGGCAAGCCGCGCCTGGTGACCTCGGCCGCGTCCTTCGGGCAGGTCGTCACCGAGACCAAGCTGGTCATCAACAAGAACTCCGGCGACGTCCTGCGCGACCTGTCGACCGCCACGAACCACCTGGTGGCGCGCTCGACCGTGACGGCCGACCCGGAGCAGACCGCGATCATCGCGAAGTGGCAGACCCTCGCCGGCCCGGTGGGTTCGCAGGTCGTCGGGCAGGCCACCGCCGACATCGGCGGCGACGGCGTCACCGGCCCGGCCTGCCGGTGCGAGGAGACGCCGATGGGCAACCTGATGGCCGACGCCATCCTCTGGGGCACCAGCGCCCCGGCCGACGGCGGCGCCCAGCTCGCGCTCATCAACGTCGGTGGCATCCGGGCACCGATCGGCGCGGGTGAGATCACCTACGCCGAGGCGTACGCGGTGCAGCCGTTCGGCAACGTGCTCGTGACGCTCGACCTCACCGGTGCCCAGCTCGACACGGTGCTGGAGCAGCAGTACCAGCCGGTGTCGGCCCGCGGCAGCCGCCCGACGCTCGCGCTCGGCACCTCCGCCGGGTTCAGCTACACCTGGGACGCCACGCAGCCCCAGGGCTCGCGGGCGAGCGGCCTGACCCTGAACGGGACGCCGGTCGACCCGGCGGCCACCTACCGGGTGGGCACGCTGAACTTCCTCGCGGCCGGTGGTGACCTGTTCACCGAGTTCACCAACGGCACCAACCTGCTCGGTGCCGAGGAGGACGTGACGAACCTGGTGGAGTACCTCGGGGCGAACACCCCCGTCAGCCCGCCGGCGACGGACCGGGTGAACGGCCTGTGACCCGGGCCTGATCGGCACGACGCCCCCGGCGCGGACGCGGTCCGCACCGGGGGCGTCGTCGTGCCCGGGGGTGTCGTGCCGGGGTTCCTGCGACCGACGGTCAGGCGTCGGCGTCGACGGGCTCGGACGCCTCGCGCCGGCCCGGCGGGACGAACCGGTAGCCCACATTGCGCACGGTCCCGATCAGCTGCTCGTGGTCGACGCCGAGCTTGGCGCGCAGCCGCCGCACGTGGACGTCGACGGTGCGGGTGCCGCCGAAGTAGTCGTAACCCCACACCTCCTGCAGCAGCTGGGCGCGGGTGAACACGCGCCCGGGGTGCTGGGCGAGGTACTTCAGCAGCTCGAACTCCTTGTAGGTGAGGTCGAGCACGCGTCCGCGCAGCCGGGCGGTGTAGGTGCTCTCCTCGATGACGACGTCGCCGGCGCGGATCTCGTCCGGCTCCTCGTCCTCGCCCGCCGCGAGCGCCAGCCGGCCGGAGGCGAGCCGCAGCCGGGCCTCGACCTCGGCGGGTCCGGCGGTGTCGAGCAGCACGTCGTCGGCGCCCCAGTCGGCGGCGACGGCGGTGAGCCCGCCCTCGGTGAGCACCAGCAGCAGCGGCGAGGAGACCCCGGTGGTGCGCAGCAGCCGGCACAGCGACCGGGCGGCGGCGAGCTCGCGGCGGCCGTCGACGAGCACGAAGTCGGCCACCGGGGCGTCGACGAGGGCGACCGGCTCGGCCGGCAGCACGCGCACGCTGTGGGGGAGCAGCCCGAGGGCCGGCAGCACCTCGCTGGAGGGCGCGAGCGCGTTCGTCAGCAGCAGCAGCTGGGCCACGGGTCCTCCTCCCTGCGGGCGCGGGAAGGACCCAGGATAGGCGGCGGCCTCCGCGGGACGCCGCGTCGTCCCTCCAGCTGGGACGCCCGCGGTCAGCCGGCGACGCGCTCGAGCAGGTAGACGATCGCGCCGGTGCAGCAGACGCCGGCGGCGCCGAGCGCGAGCCCCGCCTGGCGCGAGGTGGCCGACGGCAGCGTCGCGAACAGCCGGTCGAGGCTGACCAGCAGCACCGCGACGAGCAGGCCGGTGACCGCGCCGGGGACGGTCGCGACGTCGGGCAGCGCCACCGACGCCAGCACCGAGCCGAGCAGGGCCGCCACGACGCAGAGCACCCCGGTGACCCGCTGCGGCAGCGGCACCGCCAGCGCGAGCGAGGCCGGGACGAGCGCGGCGACGCCCGCGAGCACCAGGTCGGTGCTGGTGCCGGCGGCCGCGAGCCACCCCGCGACCAGCTCGACCACGACGACGCCGGAGACCACGCCCGCGACCGACTCGACCAGGCGGGGCCGCATGTCGCGGCGCAGCAGCTGGTGGGCGAACGTCGCGACCACCGACAGGGCCAGCAGGGGGGTGAGCCAGCGCAGCGGCTCGTCCTCGGTGCCGGCGAGCGAGACGACCAGGACGGCCGCCGTCCCCCCGAGCGCGAGCACGGTCGTCGACCCGCGCTGGGTGGGCAGGCCGAGCAGGGTGGGCCACCCGGTGGCCATCACGATGACGGTGACCAGCAGGGCCGCGACGAGCAGCACCTGGCCCGCGAGCGCCCCGAGCGCCACCGTCGCGGCGAGCACGGCGGTGGTGACGGCGGGCACGGCTCGGGTCACGCGCGGCATCCTCCCAGACGTCCCGGTGGCGACCACCGGGCCGGCGTCAGTAGACGAGCGCCTGGACGCCCTCGCGCAGCGCGGCCTCGACGAACGAGGCCGACCCGGCGACGCGTACGCCGGGCAGCAGGTCGTCATCGGTGAGGTCGCGGCGGGCGGCGCACTGCGCGCACACGGTCACCGAGCCCTCGGCGAGCACGGCCGCGAGCAGGTCGGCGGCGGGGGCGGCGTGCGCCAGGGCCAGGTCGTCCGCCCGTCCGGGCACGGCCAGCCAGGCACCCTCGCCGGTGAGCCAGAGGTCGACCTCGGCCCCGGCGGCGACCGCCGTCGCCGCCACCGTGAGCGCCTGGTTCGCGCGCTCGGGCGCGTCGGTGCCGCACGTGCACTTCACCAGCAGGGAGCGGGCCACGAGCGCCACCCTACGAGCGGGGCGGTAGCCTCCACCCATGGGCGGACTGGAGATCTTCTACCTCACCCTGCTGGTGCTGTCGTCGATCGTGATCGGCTGGTTCGCGGTCTACGTCCTCTACAAGCTCTTCGCCGGCCAGCGCTGAGCCCGGCGGTCCGCGACCCGTGAGCGACGCCGACGGCGCACGCCGAGCCCCGCTGGAGATCCCCGCCGACCTGCCCGGTCCGCTGCTGCCGCTCGCCTGGCTGCTCGGGCGCTGGGAGGGCGCGGGCGTCGTCGGGTACCCGACGATGGACGAGGTCCGCTTCGGCCAGGAGGTCGAGGTGCGCCACGACGGCCGCCCGTTCCTGCACTGGCGCTCGCAGGCCCACCTGCTCGACGACGACGGCGCCGTGGTGCGCCCGCTCGCGAGCGAGACCGGGTACTGGCGCGTGGTCGTGCCGGACGACGCCGAGGCCGCCGCGCGCGAGGCCGCGGGCGTCGACGTCGAGCTGCTGCTCGCCCACCCCACCGGGTTCGTCGAGATCTACACCGGCCGGGCCTCGAACGGCCGCGCCGACCTGTCCACCGACGTCGTGGCCCGCACCAGCACCGCCAAGGAGTACACCGCGGCGACCCGGCTGTACGGGTTCGTCGAGGGCGACCTGCTGTGGGCGATGGACATGGCCGCCGTCGGGCAGCCGCTCACCCCGCACGCGTCGGCCCGGCTGAAGAAGGTCGGCTGAGGCGTCCCGTGCGAGCCGGAATGGGCGCGGGTCCCGGGGCGCTGACCCCGGCATGAGCACCAGCGCCGCCACCACGTCCGCGTCCCCGCTGCTGGCCCGCGAGGGCGCCGTCGCGGCCGACGGCCCGGACGCCGGCGTCGCCTGGCACTACGGCGACCCCGTCCGCGAGCAGCGGCTGCTGCTCGCCGGCGAGGCCGTCGTCGACCAGTCGCACCGTGGCGTGGTCACCCTCACCGGGCCGGACCGGCTCACCTGGCTCGACACGCTCTCCACCCAGTGGCTGCGCGACCTGGGTCCGGGGCAGCCGCGCGAGGCGCTCGTCCTCAGCCCGCACGGACGCGTCGAGCACGCCCTGCACCTCGTCGACGACGGCACCACGACCTGGATCACGGTCGAGCCCGGCGCGCAGGCCGCGCTGGTGGCGCACCTGGAGCGGATGCGCTTCATGCTCCGGGTCGAGATCGCCGACGTCACCGACGACTGGGCGGTGGTCGCCCAGCTGCGCGGCGGCGCCGACCTCGCGAGCCCGGTGCCCGGCTGGGACGACCCCTGGCCGACGACCTCGCCGGACGGCGTCCGCTACTGCCTGGCCCCCGACGACGAGCACCCGGGCGCCGAGCGCCCGTGGCGCGAGGTGCTCGTGCCGCGCGCCGAGCTGGCCGCGGCGCTGGCCGACCGCCCGCTGGCCGGCACCTGGGCGTCCGAGGCGCTGCGCGTCGCGGCCTGGCGCCCGCGGTTCGGTCTCGACACCGACGAGCGCACGCTCCCGCACGAGCTCGACTGGTTGCGCACCGCGGTGCACCTGCGCAAGGGCTGCTACCGGGGCCAGGAGACGGTCGCGAAGGTGCACAACCTGGGCCGCCCGCCGCGGCGGCTGGTGATGCTGCACCTCGACGGCTCCGGGCACCAGCTGCCCGAGCGCGGCGCGGTCGTGCAGGGACCGGCCCGGGCCGCCGGGCAGCTGACCTCGGTCGCCCGGCACCACGAGCTCGGCCCGATCGCCCTGGCCGTGGTGAAGCGCTCGACGCCGGTCGACGCCGTGCTCGCCGTCGACGGCGTGAGCGCGTCTCAGGAGGTCGTGGTCGCCCCCTGAGTGCTCGCTCCAGCGAGCACCCGCGTCCCGGTCCGTTTCCCAAGTTCAGTGCCGGAAGTGACACCGGAGTGGTGGAACGACACGCGTGCCGTGCCAGCACGCCTCGTCCAGTGCGTGCAGGACCCGGGGTGACGGACGCCACGCCCGCTTGCAGCCGCTAGCGCTTGCATCTGCTAGCAGGAGCAAGCAGAGTGGACGCATGGCCACGCTGAAGGTCACCGAGCTCGGTGAGTTCCTGCGCGAGCAGCGGCAGGGCGCGAAGCTCTCGCTGCGCCAGCTCGCGGAGGCGGCGGGGGTGTCGAACCCCTACCTGAGCCAGGTGGAGCGCGGCCTGCGCAAGCCGAGCGCCGAGGTGCTGCAGCAGATCGCCAAGGGTCTGCGCATCTCCGCCGAGGTGCTCTACGTGCGCGCGGGCATCCTCGAGGAGGGTGCCGGCAAGGCGGAGGTCGAGACGGCCGTGATGGCCGACCCCGACCTCACCGAGCGCCAGCGGCGGGTGCTGCTGGACATCTACGCCTCGTTCCGTTCCGAGAACGCGCGCGAGGCCGAGGCGGCCGCGTCCGCCACCGACGAGCCGGCGCCGACGACGCCCCGGACCCCTCGCAGCACCACCGCGAAGCGCGCGACGAAGCGCACCACCCGCAAGGCCCCCACGAACCGCACGAGCACTGGAGGACAGTGAAGATGAGCACCCTGACCGAGGACCTGAGGAAGACCGCCGTCGACGCCGGCTACGTCGTGGTCGGCATCACCGACCTGGCCGTCGAGCGCGCCCGCGGCGCGCAGGCGCAGCTGGTGCAGGTGCGCGACGAGGTCCGCACCGAGCTCGCCGCCGACAAGCTGCAGGCGCGCGTCGCCGCCCTGCCGCAGCAGGCCCGCGCGCTGCCGACCTCCGCCGTGAGCCGTGGCCTCGAGGCCGCCGGCAAGGTGGAGGAGGGCTTCGACGGCCTCGCCGGCCGCGGCAAGACCCTGGTCGAGCGCATCCGCAAGCAGAAGGCCACCCAGGACCTGGTGCAGCAGGGCAAGACCACCCTGTCGCGCACCAAGGCCGCCGTGACCACCGTGCGCCGGGGCAGCAAGGACACCCAGGTCGCCGCCAAGGCCGCCGTCACCAGCGCCCGCAAGGACGCCGAGACCTCGGCGACCGCGGCGAGGAGCACCGCCAAGAAGGCCACCGCCAAGCGCACCTCGCCGGCGACCAAGCGCACCGCCACCACGGCCAAGAAGCGCGCGACCGCGTCGAAGTCGGCCACCAAGAGCGCCACCACCAGCGCCCGCAAGACCGCCGCGCAGGCCACCAAGGCCGTCGCCGCCGCCGCCGAGAAGGTCGGCGACTGACCTCGCAGCACGGCTGACCGCAGGACCCCCGCGCACCCGCGCGGGGGTCCTGCGCGTCCGGCCCGGGAGGGTGCCCGGCGCCCTCGTCGGCGCGGGGGGAGCGGCTGCGAGAGGATCAGCGCATGAGTCTGCGGATCGGTGTCGTCGGGTGCGGGTACCTCGGGGCGGTGCACGCCGCGTGCATGACCCGGCTCGGGCACACCGTCGTCGGCCTCGACGTCGACGAGGCCAAGGTCGCCGGGCTCCAGGCGGCACGCTCCCCGTTCTTCGAGCCCGGGCTCGACGAGATGCTCGCCGAGACGCTCGCGACCGGGCGGCTGGAGTTCACCACCGACGCCTCGCGCCTGGAGGGCTGCGACGTCGTGTTCGTGTGCGTGGGCACGCCCCAGCGCAAGGGCGAGCTCGCGGCTGACACCCGCTTCGTGGACGCGGCCGTCCGCACCGTGGTCGAGCACGTCCCGGGCGAGGCGCTCGTGGTCGGCAAGTCGACCGTCCCGGTCGGCACGGCGGCCGCGCTCGCCGACCTGCTCGCCGCGCAGGCGCCCCACCTGGAGCTGGCGTGGAACCCCGAGTTCCTGCGCGAGGGCCTGGCGATCCAGGACACGCTCACCCCCGACCGGTTCGTCCTCGGCGTCCGCACCGAGCGGGCCGAGGCGCTGCTGCGCGAGGTCTACGCCACCCCGATCGCGGCGGGCACCCCGGTCGTGGTCACCGACTTCGAGACCGCCGAGCTGGTGAAGGTCGCCGCGAACGCGTTCCTCGCCACGAAGATCTCGTTCATCAACGCGATGGCCGAGGTGTGCGAGGCGACCGGCGCCGACGTCGTCCGGCTCGCCGACGCCATCGGCCACGACGCGCGCATCGGACGCCGGTTCCTCGGCGCGGGGCTCGGCTTCGGCGGCGGCTGCCTGCCCAAGGACATCCGCGCCTTCATGGCGCGCGCCGGCGAGCTCGGCGCCGACCAGGCGCTCACGTTCCTGCGCGAGGTCGACGCCATCAACCAGCGCCGCCGCGGCAAGGCGGTCGAGCTCGCCCGCGAGGCGTGCGGGGGGTCGTTCATCGGCAAGCGCGTCGTCGTGCTCGGCGCGGCCTTCAAGCCCGACAGCGACGACATCCGCGACTCGCCGGCGCTGAACGTCGCCGCCCAGATGCGGCTGCAGAGCGCCGACGTCGTCGTCACCGACCCGCGGGCGCTCGACAACGCCCGGGCGCTGTGGCCCGACCTCACCTACGTCGAGGACACCGACGCCGCGATCGAGGGCGCCGACGTCGTCCTGCTCGCCACCGAGTGGCCGCAGTACACCTCGCTCGACCCCGAGCGGGTCGGCGGCCTGGTGCGCGAGCGCCGGGTCATCGACGCCCGCAACG
Organism: Angustibacter speluncae; assembly: GCF_054777815.1. Lineage (NCBI taxonomy): Bacteria > Bacillati > Actinomycetota > Actinomycetes > Kineosporiales > Kineosporiaceae > Angustibacter > Angustibacter speluncae. Next base: position 8,628 of record NZ_BAAHAF010000187.1, read on the forward strand.
CCCTCGACCCGGACGCCTGGCAGCGCGCCGGCTGGACCTACCGCGGCCTCGGCCGGCACAGCTCGCTGGCCTGAGCGCACCCCGCCGCGGCCCGTGCGGCAGGATCGGGCCGTGACCACCCCCGCCGCCGTCCTCGCCCACGTCGTGCGCGGAGGGGTGGTCGAGTCCGTGCACCACGGCCATCTCGTCGCCCTCGGCCCGGACGGCCAGGAGCTCCTGCGCGCCGGCGACCCCGACGCCCAGGTCTTCGCCCGGTCCTCGCTGAAGCCGCTGCAGGCGGTGGCGATGCTGCGCGCCGGGCTCGACCTCGACGGCCCGCTGCTCGCGCTCGCCTGCGCCAGCCACAACGGCGAGGCGGTGCACGTCGAGGGCGCCCGCGCCGTGCTGGCCGCCGCGGGCCTGGACGAGGGCGACCTGCAGAACACCCCCGACCTGCCGCTCGACGACGCCGCGGCCTTCGCCTGGCGCACGGCCGGACGCGGCAGGGAGCCGATCGCGCAGAACTGCTCGGGCAAGCACGCGGCGATGCTCGCCACCTGCGTCGCGAACGGCTGGGACACCGCCACCTACCGCGACCCGCAGCACGCGCTGCAGCAGGCCGTCCGCGCCACCCTGGTCGACCTCACCGGCGACGAGCCCGCGCACGTGACGGTCGACGGCTGCGGCGCCCCGCTGTTCTCCTGCTCGCTCACCGGCCTGGCCCGCGCGTTCGGCGCGATCGCGCGCGCGGGCGCCGACGGCGACGACGGCCCGCTCGGACGGGTGGCGCGCGCCATGGCCGCCCACCCGCAGATGGTCGGCGGCACCGGGCGCGACGTCACCGCGCTGATGGCCGGCGTCCCCGGGCTGGTCGCCAAGGACGGCGCCGAGGGCGTCTACGCCGTCGGGCTGGCGGACGGCTCGAGCGCGGCGCTCAAGGTGCTCGACGGCGCGCAGCGACCCCGCCCGGTCGTGATGGCGGCTGCGCTGCGCGCGCTCGGGGTCGACGCGCCGGTGCTCGACGAGGTGGGCTCGGTGCCGGTGCTCGGCCACGGCGAGCCGGTCGGCGCCGTGGAGGCCGTCCTGCCCGCGGCGGGCTGAGGGGGCGGGCTGACCGTGCGCGTGCTGCTGCAGCGGGTGAGGACGGCCTCGGTCGTGGTCGACGGCGAGGTCGTCGGCCGGGTCGACGGCGCCGGCAACCCGACCGGGCAGGGCCTCCTCGCGCTGGTGGGCGTCACGGGGACCGACGGCCCCGAGCAGGTGGCGACGCTGGGCCGCAAGATCGCCGGCCTGCGCGTGCTCGACGGCGAGCGCTCGGCCGACGAGGTCGGCGCCCCGGTGCTGGTCGTCAGCCAGTTCACGCTCTACGCCGACACCCGCAAGGGACGCCGCCCGTCGTGGTCGGCGGCTGCGCCCGGACCGGTCGCCGAGCCGCTGGTCGAGCAGCTGGTGCAGGCGCTGCGCGGGCACGGCCTCGAGGTGGCCACCGGGCGGTTCGGCGCGCAGATGGAGGTGTCGCTGGTGAACGACGGACCGGTGACCCTGCTGCTCGAGGCCTGACTCCCCGCGGACGTCCAGCCGGCTCCCAGGGTCGGCACCTACCATCGGTGCATGGCCGAAGTGCAGCTCGTCATCTACTGGGGCTTCGCCCTGGCGTTCCTCGCTCTGCAGGTGTTCGCCCTCGTCGACGCCGGGCGGCACCGGGCCGACGCCTACCCCGCGACGAGCAACCAGTCGAAGCGGTTCTGGCTGATCGTCCTGGGCGTCGCGGTGCTCGCGGGCGTCCTGTCGCTGCCCGTGATCGGCGGCGTCGGCATCTTCCTCGGCCCGTTCAACATCCTGAACATCGTCGCGGTCGTCGCCGCCGGCATCTACCTCGCCCGGGTGCGCCCGGCCGTCCGCGCGATCACCGGACGCAGCTCCGGCGGCTGGTGACGAGCGCGGCATAGGCCCGCTCAGCGGGGCGCGACGTCGTCCCAGCCGACGGTCAGCTCGCCCAGCCGCCAGCGCGCGGCGCCGTCGCGCACGTCCCACCCCTCGTCGCGGACGGTGCGGCAGGTGGCCAGGAACCGTTGCCGCGCACCGAAGCTCGCCTGGTGGGCGTGCCGCGTCCAGGCCTCGTCGAGGGCGGCGAGCCACGCGTGGACGCGCTCGCCCGGCAGGTTGCGGTGGATGAGCGCCTTGGGCAGCCGCTCGGCGACGTCGCCGGGACGCCCGAGCCCGCCGAGCCGCAGCGACACCGTGAGCGTGAGCGGTCCCTCGACCCCGACGGCGACCCAGGCGGCGCGCCGGCCGACCTCGTCGCAGGTGGCGTCGACCAGCAGGCCGCCCGGGGAGAGCCGCGACGTCACCTGCTCCCACGCGCCGGACACCTCGTCCTCCCCGTACTGCCGCAGCACGTTCGCGGCCCGCACCAGCACGGGCCGCCGTCCGCCCACGGGCCCGAGCTCGAACCCGCCGTGCGCGAACCGCACCCCGTCGCGGGCGAGCGGTGCGGCCGCCCGGACGCGCTCCGGGTCGATCTCCAGCCCGACCACCTCGACGTCGGGACGCACGGCCCGCAGCCGGTCGGCGAGCTCGAGCGTCGTCACGGGCGAGGCGCCGTACCCGAGGTCGACCACGAGGGGGTCGTCGGCGCCCCGCAGCGCGCGCGCACCCGGCCCGGCGAGCCAACGGTCGAGGCGGCGCAACCGGTTCGGGTTCGTGGTGCCGCGGGTCAGGGTGCCCACGGGACGGCGGGGGGCCGGCACCGTCCCATCCTCCCGAACGGGCGCCGGGACGCGCTCGCGCGACCCGCAGCACCACGGGGTAGCGTCGCGAGCGTGACCGAGCCCTGGACGCCCCGCCGGGTGGCCATGCTCTCGGTGCACACCTCGCCGCTCGAGCAGCCGGGCACCGGCGACGCCGGCGGGCTGAACGTCTACGTCGTCGAGCTGGCGACCCGGCTGGCCGCGCGCGGCACCGAGGTCGAGGTCTTCACCCGCGCCACGTCGGCGTCCACGTCCGCGCTGTCGGACGAGGCGGTCGAGCTGGCGCCCGGGGTCACGGTCCGCCACGTCGTGGCCGGTCCGCTCGCGGGGCTCGGCAAGCACGACCTGCCCGGCCAGCTGTGCGCCTTCACCGCCGGCGTGATGCGCGCCGAGGCGGCGCAGGAGCCCGACTTCTACGACGTCGTGCACTCGCACTACTGGCTGTCCGGCCAGGTCGGCTGGCTCGTCGCCGACCGCTGGAACGTGCCGCTGGTGCACACCATGCACACGATGGCCAAGGTGAAGAACTCCCACCTCGCCGAGGGCGACCGGCCCGAGCCGACCGGACGCGAGATCGGCGAGGAGCAGGTCGTCGCGGCGGCCGACCGCCTGGTCGCGAACACCACGTCCGAGGCGGCCGAGCTGATCGACCTCTACGACGCGCGTCCCGAGCGCGTGGCGGTCGTGCCGCCCGGCGTCGACCTCGACGGCTTCCGCCCGGTCGACGAGCGCGGACGGCGCGAGGTGCGGGCCTCGCTCGGGCTCGCCGAGGACGCGCACGTGCTGCTGTTCGCCGGCCGGATCCAGCCGCTCAAGGCCCCGGACGTGCTGGTGCGCGCGGCCGCCCACCTGCTGCGCACCCGCCCGCAGCTGCGGGGTCGGCTCGTCGTGGTGGTCGTCGGCGGCCCCAGCGGCTCCGGCCTCGACCGGCCCGAGGAGCTGCAGGAGCTCGCCCAGCGCCTCGGCCTGCTGGGCGTCCCGGGCGTCCCGGACGTCGTCCGGTTCGAGCCACCGGTCTCGCGCACCGACCTGGCCCGCTGGTTCCAGGCGGCGGACCTGGTGGCCGTCCCGTCGTACAACGAGTCGTTCGGCCTGGTGGCGGTCGAGGCGCAGGCCTGCGCCACCCCGGTCGTGGCCGCGGCCGTCGGCGGGCTGCCCACGGCGGTCGCCGACGGCGTCTCGGGCGCGCTCGTCGACGGCCACGACCCGCTCGAGTGGGCGCAGGTGCTCGGCGCGCTGCTCGACGACCCCGAGCGGCTCGCCCGGCTGCGCCGGGGCGCGCGCGAGCACGCCCGGCGGTTCGGCTGGGACGCCACGGTCGGCGCCACGCTCGAGGTGTACCGCGCCGCGCGCGACGAGCGGCTGCTGCGGCTCGGGCGCGCCCGCCCCGCCCCGCCGCGTCCGGCACCGGTGGGTGCCACCGAGGTCGCGCCGTGAGCGCGACCGCCCGGGCCCGCGCCCAGGAGGTGCTCGAGCGCTGGCTCGACGACGCCGCGGCCGAGGAGGTGGTCGGCCCGCACGGGCCGGCCCGCGTCGAGCACGAGCCGGGCGCGCGCCCGGGGGAGTACGTGGTGCAGCTGCCCGGTGAGCGCAAGCTGCGCACCGGCGTCTCGCTGCTGCTCGGCGACCACTCGCTGTCGGTGTCGGCGTTCGTCGTCCGCAACCCGGACGAGGAGCACGCCCGCGTGCACCGCTGGCTGCTCGAGCGCAACGCGCGGCTGCGCCAGGTCGCGTTCGCCGTCGACCGCGACGGCGACGTCTACCTGCGCGGGCGGCTGCCGCTCGAGGGCGTCACGGCGGGCTCGCTCGACGCCCTGCTCGGCGAGGTGCTCGAGGTCGCCGACGGCTCGTTCAACGAGCTGCTCGCGCTCGGCTTCCTGACGTCGATGCGCAAGGAGTGGGCCTGGCGGGTGTCGCGCGGCGAGTCGACCCGCAACCTCGAGGCGTTCCGGCACCTGCTCGAGGACACCGCGACCGACCAGCGGCCGGCTGCTCAGGGGTAGGCGGACGGCGTCGCGGGGCACCCGTGCTCGACGTACCACTGCCACACCGCGGGCGCCGGGTCGGCGTCCTGCCCGGTCCGCCAGGCCTCCAGGTACGGGTACGGGCTGACCACCCCGCGGCGGGTGAACCAGTCGCCCGGCCCGCAGCGTCCGGGGCTGAGGCCGAGGTGCAGGTGGCAGCCGGTGCCGGCGGCCGAGCCGGTCTCGCCGACCGTCCCGAGCACCTGGCCGGCGCGCACCCAGGTGCCCGGCTGCACCTCGACCGTCGCGAGGTGCGAGCCGTAGTAGCGCACGCCGTCGTCGCCGAGCACGGTGACCGAGAGCCCGCCGCGGTCGGCGCCGACGTTGGTGGCGCGGTCCCACAGGTCGGTGGTCGAGGTCTCGACCACCTCGCCCGCCGCGACCGCCAGGACGGGCGTGCCGCAGTCGGCGAAGACGTCGGTCGCCGGGTAGTCGTGGTGGTCCCGCGCGTAGTCGGTGGCCCCGGCGACCGGGAACGCGCGCGTCCCGGCGACGACGCGGCCCGCCAGCGGGGGGAGCGGTGCGGGCTCGGGCGGGGCGAGGAGGGCGGTGCCCCGTGCGGGCGGGACGTCCTCGGGCGTGGGCGCCGGGGCCTGCGCGGCGAGCCCGGGCACGAGCCCCGGCGCGGCCTCGCTCGCCAGCAGGAGCGCCAGCCCGAGGCCGCCGACCACGGACACCGCCACCAGCACGGAGGCGAGCACCGACGCCGCCTCGCGGACGAGGCGGGACCGGCTGCCTCCCGGTTCGCGCACGCCGCCAGTGTCCACGCCTGCGGGCCGCGACGGGGCCGTCAGTAGGCTGACGGCATGTCGTACACCCTGGTGCTGCTCCGCCACGGCGAGAGCGAGTGGAACGCGAAGAACCTGTTCACCGGCTGGGTCGACGTGCCCCTGTCCGACAAGGGCGTGCAGGAGGCCCGGCGGGGCGGCGAGCTGCTCGTCGCGAGCGGCGTCCTGCCCGACGTCGTGCACACCTCGCTGCTGCGGCGGGCGATCACGACGGCCAACCTCGCGCTCGACGTCGCCGACCGGCACTGGATCGAGACCAAGCGGCACTGGCGCCTGAACGAGCGCCACTACGGCGCGCTGCAGGGCAAGGACAAGAAGCAGACGCTCGCGGAGTTCGGCGAGGAGCAGTTCATGCTCTGGCGCCGTTCGTACGACACCCCGCCGCCGCCGATCGAGCCCGGCACCGAGTTCAGCCAGGACACCGACCCGCGCTACGCCGACCTCGGCGGCGACATGCCCGCGAGCGAGTGCCTCGCCGACGTCGTCGCGCGGATGCTGCCGTACTGGGAGCAGGCCGTCGTCCCCGACCTGCGGGCCGGCAAGGTCGTGCTGCTCGCGGCGCACGGCAACTCCCTGCGCGCGCTGGTGAAGCACCTCGACGGCATCGACGACGAGACGATCGTCGGGCTGAACATCCCCACCGGCATGCCGCTGGTCTACGAGCTCGACGACGACCTGCGGCCCACCGTGGCCGGCGGTCGCTACCTCGACCCCGACGCCGCCGCCGCGGCCGCGGCCGCGGTCGCGAACCAGGGCCGCTGAGGTCGCGGCGGTGAGGGGCGGCGCCCTGCTCGTCGGGGCGCTGCTCGGCCTCACCCTCGGCGGGTGCACCGACGACGAGCCGCCCGCGCTCGCGTCCCCCGCCCCGCGCGCCTTCGACTGCGAGGCGGTCGCCGAGGCGGCGGCGCGGCTCGACGACGCGGGCGCGGCCGAGCTCGAGCGGCTCGGGCTGTCGGCGTCCGATCCCCAGGCGCTGACGGTGACGCTCGTGGCGGCCGGACGCGCCGCGCCCGCCTACTGGGCGGACGTCGCGGCGGCCGTCACCGACGAGGCGCCGGCGTCCGTGCGCGACGACGTCGCGGCGGTCGAGGGCTACTGGGCCGGGCTGGCCGACGACCTCGACGCGGTCACGGTCGCCGACGCGAGCCCGGAGGCGGTCGAGGCCGCCGGCGACCGGCTGGCCGAGATCAGCGCCGGCTCGCGCGACAGCGCGGTCGCGCCGGCCCAGCACCGCGTCGACGACGCGCTCGCGAGCGGGTGCGGCTGAGCGTCAGGACGGGTGCGTGGTCGCGGCGCCGTCGGCCGCGAGGTCCCACTGGCCGGTGACGAGGAACTGCACCCGCTCGGACAGCGACACCGCGTGGTCGCCGAACCGCTCGAGGTAGCGGCTGAGCAGCGTGATGTCGACGGCGGTCTGCGTCGGGTGCGACCAGGCGGGGTCGGCCAGCGCCTCGAACACCTTGCGGTGCAACGTGTCGAGCGCGTCGTCGTCCGGCTCCATCTGGGCGGCGACCTCGAGGTCGCGGCTCGCGATCACCTCGCCGGCCTTGGTCGCGAGCCGGACGCCGGCGGCGCTCATCTCGGTGACCAGCGGCACCAGGTCGTCCGGGACGACCTTGGCCGGGTAGCGCAGCCGCGCGAGCTGGGCGACGTGGCGGGCGAGGTCGCCCATCCGCTCGATCGTCGAGCTCATCCGCAGGCCCGCGACGACGACCCGCAGGTCGGTGGCGACCGGCGCCTGGCGGGCGAGCAGCTCGACCGCCCGCTCGTCGACGTCGCGCTGGCTGCTGTCGATCGCCGCGTCGTCGGTGATGACCTTCTCGGCGAGCGCGAGATCGCCCTCGAGCAGCGAGCGCGTGGCGTCGCGCAGGGCGTCGGCGGCCAGGCGGGTCATGTCGACGAGCTGCCCGTCGAGGTGCTCGAGGTCGGTGTGGAACTGCTGTCGCATCAGGGGGTCCCTCTCGTCGCCGGCGGTCGCGGCTGCGTCCATGCTCCGGGGCGTCGGTGAACGGTAACCAGTGCCGAGGTGAACATCCGGGGACACCCGTGTGCACGGCGCCCGCGCCGGTCCGGACGGGGTCCTCGCCCGCCCTACCCTGGTGGACGTGGAGCCGCGCGTCCTGCTCGTGGCCGGGACGCTGGCCGTCCTGGTGCTGGTCGTCGCCGTCGTGGCGTTCCGGTTCAGCGAGCGCGAGACGGCCCCCCCGACGCCCGAGCCCGAGCTGCCGCGCGGCGTCGGCGACGTGCTCGCCGTCCTGCGGTCGGCCGCCGTCGTGGTCGACGTCGCCGACGCCGTGGTGCGCTCCACCCCGCCCGCGCACTCGCTCGGCATCGTGCGGGGCCACGAGGTGGTGCACCCGCAGCTGCTCGAGATGGTGCGCGAGGTGCGCCGCGACGGGCTCACCCGCGAGCAGGAGCTCGAGCTGCCGCGCGGCCCGCTCGGTCGCGGCACCCTCGTCGTCCTGGCCCGCGTCGCCGCCCTCGGGACGCTGCACGTGCTCGTGCTGGTCGAGGACCGCACCGAGGCCCGTCGGGTCGAGGAGGTGCGTCGCGACTTCGTCGTGAACGTCTCGCACGAGCTGAAGACGCCGGTCGGGGCGATCTCGCTGCTGGCCGAGACGATCGAGTCGGCCGCCGACGACCCGCCGGCCGTGCGGCGGTTCGCCGGCCGCATGCACCGCGAGGCCGACCGGCTGGCAGCGCTCGTCCAGGAGATCGTCGACCTCTCGCGGCTGCAGACGGCGTCGGCGCTGGCCGAGCCCGAGCTGGTGTCGGTCGACCTGGTGATCGGCGAGGCGGTCGACCGCGCCCGGCTCGCCGCCGACGCCAAGCGCATCACCCTCGACGTGGGCCCGCCCTGCAGCGCCAAGGTCTACGGCGACCACGACCTGCTGGTCACCGCGCTGCGCAACCTGGTCGACAACGCGGTGCGGTACTCCGAGCAGGGCACCCGCATCGGCATCGGCACCCAGGTCGACGGCGACCTGGTCGAGGTCGCGGTGGCCGACCAGGGCATCGGCATCCCCGCCGGCGACCTCGAGCGCGTGTTCGAGCGCTTCTACCGGGTCGACCCGGCGCGCTCGCGCAGCACCGGCGGCACCGGGCTCGGGCTCAGCATCGTCAAGCACGTCGTGGCCAACCACGGCGGCGACGTGACGGTGTGGAGCGAGCCGGACGCCGGGTCGACCTTCACCGTCCGGCTCCCGGTCGCCTCGACCGGCGAGGCCGGTCCCGCATCCGCCCCGGCAGCCGCACCCCCCGCCCGCGCGCACGGCGCACGAAGGAGCACCACGTGACCCGCATCCTGGTGGTCGAGGACGAGGAGTCCCTGTCCGACCCCCTGTCGTACCTGCTCGAGAAGGAGGGCTTCGAGGTCGTCGTCGCCGCCGACGGGCACACCGCCATCGACGAGTTCGACCGCAGCGGAGCCGATCTCGTGCTCCTCGACCTGATGCTGCCGGGCCTGCCGGGTACCGAGGTCTGCCGCGCGCTGCGCGCCCGCAGCAGCGTCCCGGTGATCATGCTCACCGCCAAGGACAGCGAGATCGACAAGGTGGTCGGGCTCGAGATCGGTGCCGACGACTACGTCACCAAGCCGTACTCCTCGCGCGAGCTGGTCGCGCGCATCCGCGCGGTGCTGCGCCGCAAGGGCGAGCCGGACGAGCTGCTGCCCACGACCATCGAGGCCGGCCCGGTGCGGATGGACGTCGAGCGCCACGTCGTCACCGTGCGCGGGGAGCAGACCTCGTTGCCGCTCAAGGAGTTCGAGCTGCTCGAGATGCTGCTGCGCAACGCCGGCCGGGTGCTGACCCGCGGGCAGCTGATCGACCGCGTGTGGGGCTCGGACTACGTCGGCGACACCAAGACGCTCGACGTCCACGTCAAGCGGCTGCGCGGGAAGATCGAGGTCGACCCCAAGGACCCGCGGCACCTGGTGACGGTGCGGGGGCTGGGCTACAAGCTGGACCCCTGAGGGGTCAGCCCTCCTCGCCGAGCAGCTCGGCGTACTCGGCGAGCGTGCCGTCGAGCACCGGCACCTGCAGCACCAGGTTGTCGCCGCCGCCGATGAAGGTGACCTCGGCGAACCGGCCGGGGACGATGCCCAGCTCGTCGATCTCGATCGTCTCGTCGGCCTCCGGCCCGATCGTCAGGCTCTGGTTGCCGGGCAGCTCGAGGGTCTGGGTCGCGACCGGCTCGTTCGGCGCGGCGGGGTCCTCGGCCGGCTCGCGCACGACGACCTCGAGCTCGACGTCGTCGCCCGAGCCGTTGAACACCGAACCCACGACCTCGGCCGGGGCACCCTGCTCGGCGGTCAGCAGCATGACGTTGCGGACCTTGATCTGGCCGAGGTCGCCCTGGACGCCGTCCGACGGCGCGTAGGTGACGTTCTGCGTGGTCTGCGGGCTCAGCACGGAGCAGCCGGACAGGGCGCAGACGGCCAGCGCGGCGGCGGCCAGTCGGGGCCCGGCCGGACGACGGGACGGACGCAGGACGGTCACGGGGGCTCCTCGGCGGAGTCGGGTGGCGGAGGTCGGGCGGCGGGCGGTGCCCACTGTATCGACCCGGTGCGCCCCGGGGCCTTCCCACCCCGCGCGTGGCACGTCGTCGCGGCTCCTGTCAAGCCCTTCCGGACAGCCCATCATGCCTCTGACCTGCGCAAACGCGTCCCGTCGACTGTCGTCGGAGGACGTCGGCGTGGTAACCTGGAGGTCGCGAAAGGGGAAAAGAGCAGATGGCATTCAAGGTCGGCGAGACGGTCGTGTACCCGCACCACGGAGCGGCCCTCATCGAGGAGATCAAGAAGCGCACCATCAAGGGTGAGGAGAAGACCTACCTCAAGCTCAAGGTCGCGCAGGGCGATCTCACCATCGAGGTACCGGCCGAGAACTGCGACCTCGTCGGCGTCCGCGACGTCGTCGACCAGAAGGGTCTCGACCGCGTCTTCGAGGTGCTGCGCGCCCCGCACGTGGAGGAGCCGACCAACTGGTCGCGCCGCTACAAGGCCAACCTGGAGAAGCTCGCCTCCGGCGACGTCATCAAGGTCGCCGAGGTCGTCCGCGACCTGTGGCGCCGCGACCAGGACCGCGGCCTGTCCGCCGGTGAGAAGCGGATGCTGGCCAAGGCCCGGCAGATCCTCGTCTCCGAGCTCGCGCTCGCGGAGAAGACCGAGGAGGAGAAGGCCGAGGCCATCCTCGACGAGGTCCTCGCGTCCTGACCACCAGCCCGACCACCGCCCCGCCGCTCGCAGCGTGCGGGGCGGTGGTGCGTCCGGGGGCGGTGTGAGCACCGCGGTGGGGGCCGTCGTGGTGGCGGCCGGTCGCGGCGAGCGGCTCGGCGAGTCGGTCCCGAAGGCGTTCGTCGAGGTGGCGGGCCGGACGCTGCTGGTGCGCTCGCTCGACGCGCTCCGTGCGGCCGGGGTGCCGCACCTGGTCGCCGTCGTGCCGGCCGGGCTGGTCGACGGCTGCCCGGTCGGCGACGACGTCGCCGTGGTCGCGGGCGGCGCCACCCGGCAGGGGTCGGTGGCCGCCGAGCTCGCGGCGCTGCCGCCGCAGGTGCGCACCGTGCTGGTGCACGACGCCGCCCGCGCGCTCGTCCCGGTCGAGGTGGTGCGGCGGGTGGTCGCCGCGCTGCGCAGCGGGCAGCGGGCCGTGGTGCCGGGGCTGCCCGTCGCCGACACCCTGCGCGACCTCGAGCGCGGTCCCGTCGACCGCCGCGGCGTGGTCGCCGTCCAGACCCCGCAGGGCTTCGCCCGCGACGACCTGGAGCGGGCGCACGCCGAGGCGTCCGGGGCCGACGCCACCGACGACGCCGGGCTGGTCGAGGCGCTCGGCGTCCCCGTGCACGTGGTGGCGGGGCACCCGGAGGCCTTCAAGGTGACCCGGCCGCTCGACCTGCTGCTGGCCGAGGCCGTGCTGCGCGCCCGTGCGGAGGCCGGGGCGGTGGGCGCACCGTGAGCGCCCTGCCGCGCACCGGCGTCGGCGTCGACGTGCACGCGTTCGCGCCGGCGGGCTCGGCCCGCGAGCTGTGGGTGGCCGGACTGCTGTGGCCGGGCGAGCCCGGCCTCGACGGCCACTCCGACGCCGACGTCGCCGCGCACGCCTGCTGCGACGCCCTGTTCTCCGCCGCCGGGATCGGCGACCTCGGCGCGCACTTCGGCACCTCGCGACCGGAGTGGGCCGCCGCCTCGGGGGTCGCGCTCCTCGGCGAGGCCGCACGCCTGGTGCGGGCCGCCGGCTTCGAGGTCGGCAACGTCGCCGTGCAGGTCGTCGGCAACCGCCCCAAGATCGGCACCCGCCGCGCCGAGGCGCAGGACGCCCTGTCGGCCGCGTGCGGTGCGCCGGTGTCGGTCAGCGGCACCACCACCGACGGCCTCGGCCTCACCGGCCGCGGCGACGGTCTCGCCGCGATCGCCACCGCCCTCGTCGTCCCCCTCGGCTGACGCCCGCACAACGCCCGCGTCCCGGCACAACCGTCCGGACGGTTGTGCGACGCGTCGCGCGTTGTGCGAGCGGTCACCTTCCTCGATCGGCACGGGCGAAGGCGCGCGCGATCCGTCCGCGCACCACCGGGAAGCGGTCCAGCTCGGACCAGATCCAGCGGACCACCTCGTACCCCTCGGTGCGCAGGGCGTCCTCGCGCAGCTTCTCGGCCGTGACCACGTCGCCGGGGTCGTCGTCGTCGACGACACGGCGGTACTTCACCAGGCCGTCGAACTCGCCGATCGTGCGGTGGTCCTCCCAGAGGAAGTCGACGCGTCCGACCACCACGCCGCCGCCCGTGCGGACGACGCGCTGCAACCGCGGGGCAGGCAGCCCCACCCGCGCGATCGCCACCCGGCTGCGCGACTCGCCGACGCTCTCCGAGAGCGGGTCCGCGAACCGGACGGCCCGCCGGGCGCGCGCGATGCCCGGCCACCCGCGGGCGCGCTCGAGCGCCGTCTCGAGCTCCTCGCGCGACACCACCCCGGTACGCAGAGCAGCGTCGGCCGTGACGACGCCCGGCTCCTCGCCGAGCAGCCGCGCGACGTCGACGACCGTGCGGGCCGGGCTCGTCACCAGGAGGCCGGCGACAGACGTCACCTCGTGCGCCGCCAGGGGAGCGGTGCGGACGTGGGTCGACGACGTGCGCCGTCCACCGCTGCTCGCGTCGCGGGTGACCTGGACGCGGGCGGGGGCTGGCCCCCACGTCGGCAGCCCGAGCACAGTCGCCGCGGTCGTGTGGCTCAGCACGGCCGGTTCGTCCAGCCGCCGGAGCGCGGACCTGGCCCGGGCGAGGACCAGCGCGGCCGGATCGGCGACGCCGGCCGCCCGCGCGTACGACCCGCGTCCGACCCGGACGAGCGCACCCGAGCGCAGCAGACGCCGCAGCTCGTTGTCGTCGTAGCCGAGTGCGAGCAGCCGCTCGCGGTGCAGCACCTCCGGGCCGGTCACGGCGTCAGCCTCGGGCCGACCGGAGGTGGCGCGCCACTGCCGCAGCCCGACCTGTGGACGGCGCCCTCCGAGCGAGCACCCCTGTGGACGACGCGATCCGCCCGCTTGCACAACACGCGACGCGTCGCACAACCGTCCGGACCGTTGTGCGACCCCTGTGGTGTTGTGGCACGCGCTGCGGTCGGGACTGGGAGGATGGGGGGATGGACGACGGGGTGATCGAGGCGCTGCGGCGGGCGCTGACGGCGGTGCCGGACGACACGACGCTGCGGCTGCACCTGGCGCAGTCGCTGCTCGACGCGGGCCGGGCCGACGAGGCGGTCGCGGAGTGCGCGACGGCGCTGCAGCGCGACCCCACGAGCGCCCAGGCGCGCGAGCTGATGACCCGCGCCCTCACCCCGGACGCGCCGCCCCCGCCGCCCCCGCCGACGACGACCCCTCCCACCCCGCCTCCCGCGGAGGTGCCGGACGACCCCGACGCGCCGCCGGGACCGCACGGGTTCGACTGGGGCGCCGCCGAGCAGCAGGTGGGCGACGTCGCGGCGCCGATGTTCGTCGACGACGAGGGCGCACCCGAGCCCGAGCAGGGGGCCTGGGACGTCGAGAAGGTCGGCATCGGCCTCGCCGACGTCGGTGGGCTGCAGGAGGTCAAGGACCGGCTCGAGGCCGCGTTCCTGGCGCCGCTGCGCAACCCCGAGCTGCGCCGGCTGTACGGCAAGTCGCTGCGCGGCGGGCTGCTGCTCTACGGCCCGCCCGGGTGCGGCAAGACCTACGTGGCCCGGGCCGTGGCCGGGGAGATGGGCGCGAAGTTCATCTCGGTCGGCATGAACGACGTGCTCGACATGTGGATCGGGACGAGCGAGCGCAACCTGCACGAGCTGTTCATGCTCGCGCGCCGCAGCGCCCCCGTGGTGCTGTTCCTCGACGAGATCGACGCGCTGGGGCAGAAGCGGTCCCAGACCCGCTCGTCCGCGATGCGCACGACCGTCAACCAGCTGCTCACCGAGCTCGACGGCGTCGGGCAGGACAACGAGGGCGTCTTCGTCCTGGCCGCGACGAACCAGCCGTGGGACGTCGACCCCGCGCTGCGGCGTCCGGGCCGGCTCGACCGCACGCTGCTCGTGCTGCCGCCCGACCAGGAGGCGCGCGAGGCGATCGTGCGGCACCACCTCAAGGAGCGGCCGGTCGAGGGCATCGACGTGCGCAGGATCGCCAAGCGCACCGACGGCTACTCCGGCGCCGACCTGGCGCACGTCTGCGAGTCGGCCGCCGAGCGCGCGCTGCTCGACGGCGTGCGGACGGGACGGGCGCGGCTGATCGGCATGGCCGACCTGGAGTGGGCGGTCGGGCAGGTGCGCCCCTCGACCCGCGGCTGGTTCGACACCGCCCGCAACGTGGTGATGTTCGCCGACAACGACGGCACCTACGCCGACCTGCGCACCTGGATGAAGAAGCACAAGCTCCTGTGAGCGTCGACCGGGGCGAGATGCTGCTGTCGTCGGGGCGCTACCGCGAGGCGCTGGAGGCGGCCCACCGGGTGCTCGCGTCCGACCCGTTCGACGACGGCGCCCAGCTGCTCGCCGGCCGGGCGCACCTGCGGCTCGGCGACCCGCACGCCGCGCTGCGCGACGCCGACCAGGTCGCGGCCCGCGCACCGCACGACCTGCAGGCGCACGCCGTGCGGGCGAGCGCGCTCGCCGAGCTCGGGCGGTACGACGACGCCCTGGCCGCCGCGATCGAGACGACGCGGATCGCCCCGTCGTGGCACGGGTCGCACCTGACCGTGGCTGCGGTGGCCGACCGGATGCCCGACCGGCGGCAGATCGCCTGGCAGGCCGCCTCACGGGCCTGCGAGCTCGCGCCGCTCGATGCCGACACGCACGCCATGATGGGCTCGGTCGCGTTGTCCTGGAAGCGGTTCGACGTGGCGGAGCGGGCGCTGCTCGAGGCGCTGCGGCTCGACCCCGAGCACGTCGACGCCCGGCACGACCTCGGTGTGGTGCGGCTGCAGCAGGGGTCGTACGCCGGCGCCGCCGACAGCTTCTCGTCGACGCTGCGCGCCGACCCGACCGTCGAGGTCGCCCGCCGCAACCTCATCCACCTGGTGCTGCGGTGGCTGCAGCGCACGCACCTCGGCGCCTGGGGGTGCTGGTTCGTGCTCCGGATCGCGACCGGGCTCGACTCCTACCCGGGGCGGCTCGTGGTCGGCCTCGTCGCCGCCGCGGCGCTGGCGTGGTGGACGCGTCGCACCCTGGCCCCGCTGGGCGGGCAGCTGCGGGTGGTGCTGTGGCGTGTCGTGCGCTCGTCGTGGGTCGCGACCGTGTGGTTCGGCTGCGTGATGCTGGCGCTGCTCGGCAACGCCCTGACCGCGTTCCTGCCGCCGGTCGGCCCGCTGCCGTCGGTCACCGTCGTCGCGCTGCTCGTCACCGGGGCCGCGCTGCTGGTGGGCTGCCTGGTCAGCTGGGCAGGGGTCGCCGCCGGACGGCTCGGGGGCAGGCGCTGACCACCTATTTGGTGGAGTTGACAACAATGCCGCGACTGCGCTGGGATGGGCGCATGAGCAGCAGCACGGGGGAGGCGGCGTGAGCGGCTGGACGATGAGCTGGACCGAGGTGGCGGGTTTCGTCACGGGGGCGCTGTGCGTGTGGCTCGTGGTGCGGCAGCAGGTCTGGAACTTCCCTGTCGGCATCGCCAACAACGTCTTCTTCATCGTGCTGTTCGTGCAGGCGGGGCTGTACGCCGACGCCGGGCTGCAGGTCGTCTACATCGGCCTGGGCGTGCTGGGCTGGTACTGGTGGCTGCGCGGCGGGCCGGCACGGGGCGAGCTGGCGGTGCGGCGCACGCCGCGCGCCGCCTGGCCGCTGCTGGCCCTCGGCTGCGTCGCGGCGGCGGCCGTCCTCACCTGGGTGCTGACCACCTGGACCGACTCGACCGTCGCGGTCGCGGACGCCTCGACCACCGCGATGTCGCTCACCGCGCAGCTGATGCTCAACCGCAAGTGGATCGGCAGCTGGGGCGTGTGGATCAGCGTCGACGTGCTCTACGTCGGCCTCTACGCGTACAAGGGCCTCTACCTCACCGCGGTGCTCTACCTGCTGTTCATCGCGCTGTGCGTCCAGGGCCGGCGCGAGTGGCGGCGTTCGCTCGACGGCGCGCGTCCGGTCGACGGGTCGGCCGCCGAGGCGCTGGCGACGGCCAGGCCGTGAACGGCCTGCGCCACAAGGAGTTCCGGCACGGCCTGGTGCTCGGCAAGTTCTACCCGCTGCACGCCGGCCACCAGGCCCTCGTCCGCGCCGCGGCGGCGCGGTGCGAGCGGGTCACCGTCGAGGTGCTCGCGTCGCAGGTGGAGTCGATCCCGCTCGAGGTGCGCGCCGGATGGGTGCGCGCCGAGCACCCGGACGTGCACGTCGTCGCGGCGATGGACGAGGCCGAGGTCGACTTCGACTCCCCGGCAGCGTGGGACGCCCACATGCCGGTGATCGAGGGGCTGCTCGACGCGCCGGTCGACGCCGCCTTCACCTCGGACGCGTACGGGGCGGAGCTGGCGCGCAGGCTCGGTGCGACCTGGGTGCAGGTCGACCCCGGCCGCGCGACCACCCCGGTCTCCGGGACGGCCGTCCGCGCCGACGTCGCCGGCCACTGGTGGGCGCTGCCGCCGTCCGTCCGCGAGTGGTTCGCGCGGCGCGTCGTCGTCTCCGGCGCCGAGTCGACCGGGACGACCACGCTGTCGCTCGCCCTGGCCGAGCACTACGCGACGTCGTGGGTCGCCGAGTTCGGTCGCGAGTGGAGCGAGGTGCGGCCCGGCGGCTTCGAGGCGCCCTGGCACACGGCGGAGTTCGACCTGGTGGCGACCACCCAGGCGCGGCGCGAGGACGACGCGGCCCGCACCGCACCGCGTCCGCTCGTCGTCTGCGACACCGACGTGCTCGCGACGACGGTCTGGCACGAGCGCTACGTCGGGTCGTCGTCGCCCTCGGTGGAGGCGCTCGCGAAGACCCGGGTGCCCGACCTCTACCTGCTGACCGGCGACGAGATCCCGTTCGTCCAGGACGGTCTGCGCGACGGCGAGCACCTGCGGCACGGCATGCACGAGCGCTTCCGCGAGGTGCTCGGCGCCCAGCCCGCGCCGTGGCTCGAGGTGCGCGGGACGCACGAGCAGCGGCTGGCGCAGGCGGTCGGCGCGGTCGACGAGCTCCTCGCCCACGGCTGGGAGCTCGCCGACCCGCTGGGGTGAGGCCTCAGTGGCCCCGGTCGACCCACTCCTGCAGGTGCGGCGCCTCGTCGCCGATCGTCGTCTCGTCACCGTGCCCGGTGAGCACCCGCGTCTCGGCGGGCAGCACCAGCAGCCGGTCGCGGATCGAGTCGACGATCGTCGGGAAGTCGCTGTACGAGCGCCCCGTCGCGCCCGGGCCGCCCTGGAACAGGGTGTCGCCCGTGAACACGACTCCGAGCGCCGGCGCGTAGAAGCAGCACGCGCCGGGCGCGTGCCCCGGCGTGTGCAGCACGTGCAGCTCGGTGCCCGCCACGCGCACGACGTCGCCGTGCGCGAGGTCGCCGCCGGGGGAGGTGCCCGGGTGCTTCATCTCCCACAGCACGTGGTCGTCGGGGTGCAGCAGCACCGGTGCGCCCGTGCGCTCGGAGACCTCGGGCGCGGCGTCGACGTGGTCGTCGTGGGCGTGGGTGCTGAGCACCGCGAGCAGCCTGCGGTCGCCGACCGCCTCGAGCACGGCGTCGGCGTCGTGGGCGGCGTCGACCACCACGCACTCGGTGTCGTCACCGACGACCCAGACGTTGTTGTCGACGTCCCAGGTGCCGCCGTCGAGCGAGAAGGTGCCGGACGTCACGACCCGGTCGATGCGCACGGTCACAGCACGACCACCGAGCGCAGGACCTCGCCCTGGTGCATCTTCTCGAACGCCGCCTCGACGTCGCCCAGGCCGATCGTCTCGGAGACGAACGCGTCGAGGTCGAAGCGTCCCTGCCGGTAGAGGTCGACCAGCATCGGGAAGTCGCGCGAGGGCAGGCAGTCGCCGTACCAGGACGACTTCAGCGCCCCGCCGCGACCGAACACCTCGATCATCGGCAGCTCGATCCTCATGTCGGGGGTCGGCACCCCCACCAGCACGACGGTGCCGGCGAGGTCGCGCATGTAGAAGGCCTGCTCGTAGGTCTCCGGACGTCCGACCGCCTCGACGACGACGTCGGCACCGAAGCCGCCGGTGAGCTCCTTCACCGCCTCGACGGCGTCGACCGAGCGCGAGTTCACCGTGTGCGTGGCGCCGAACCCCTTGGCCCACTCCAGCTTGCGGTCGTCGACGTCGACCGCGATCACGGTCGTCGCACCGGCCACCCGGGCTCCGGCGATCGCCGCGTTGCCCACGCCGCCGCAGCCGATGACGGCCACCGAGTCGCCGCGGGTGACGCCGCCGGTGTTCACCGCGGCACCGAACCCGGCCATCACGCCGCACCCGAGCAGGCCGACGGCCGCCGCGGAGGCCGACGGATCGACCTTGGTGCACTGGCCGCTGTGCACGAGCGTCTTCTCGACGAACGCCCCGATGCCGAGCGCGGGCGACAGCTCGGTGCCGTCGGCCAGCGTCATCCTCTGCGTCGCGTTGTGGGTGGCGAAGCAGTACCAGGGCTTGCCCTTGAGGCACGCCCGGCACGACCCGCAGACGGCGCGCCAGTTCAGCACCACGAAGTCGCCGGGGGCCACGTCGGTCACGCCCTCGCCGACGGCCTCGACGACCCCCGCCGCCTCGTGGCCCAGCAGGAACGGGAAGTCGTCGTTGATGCCGCCCTCGCGGTAGTGCAGGTCGGTGTGGCACACGCCGCACGCCTGCACCTGCACGACCGCCTCGCCGGGCCCCGGGTCGGGCACGACGACCTCGGTGAGCTCGACGGGTGCGCCCTTGCTGCGGGCGACGACGCCCTGGACGGTCTGCGGCACGGGTGACCTCCGGTGGTCCTCGGGGAGCGGGTGACCCGAACCTATCCCGAGGCCACCGCGGCCGCAGGGCTCACTCGGACGCGATCGCCTCCAGCGGGCGCGTGCGCGCGGCCCGGTGCCCGGGCCAGAGCGCGGCCAGGACGCCGACCACCGCGGCCACCACCAGGAAGGCAAGCGCCTGGCCCCACGGGATGACGGTGATGTCGAGGCCGTCCTCGGCCAGGCTGCGCGCGAACAGGTAGCCGAACACCAGCCCGACGACGAGCCCGAGCACCGCGCCGTAGACCGAGATCAGCACCGACTCCACGTAGATCGCGGTGCGCACCTGCCGTCGCTGCATGCCGACCGCCCGCAGCATGCCGATCTCCCGACGCCGCTCGACGACCGACAGGCCGAGGGTGTTGACGATGCCGAGGACCGAGATGACGACGGCGAGGGCGAGCAGGCCGTAGAGGATGCCCAGCAGGATGTCGACCTGCGACGACAGGGAGTCGGTGAACTGGCCGACGTCGCTGACGGTGACGGTGACGTAGGGCTGGAGGACGTCCTCGAGGTCGGAGCGCAGCGCGCCCAGGTCGGCGCCGTCGTCGGCCACGACGAACACCTGGAAGACCTGCTGCTGCTGCGCCGGCAGGAGCTCGTCGGCGGTGCTCTGGTCGACCAGCCAGCCCGACAGCAGGTCGCTCTCGTAGACGCCGCCGACGGTGAGGTCGAGCTCGGCGCGTCCGGGCACCGCGACGGTGAAGGTGTCGCCGACGCCGCGGCCGGCGGCGTCCTCGCGGTTGAGCAGCACGGTCCCCGGCGCGAGGGACTGCGTCCCGTCGACGAGGTCGAGCTCGATGGCGCGGTCGAGGCCCTGGGTCGCCGCGAAGCCGAACGACGGCTCCCCGTCGGCGACCGCGGGCACCAGGGTGAGCGCCACGGCCTCCTCGACGCCGTCGACGGCGGCCACGTCGCCGACCGCGCCCCGCGGTACCGCCCCGCCGTCGGGGCCGCCGGAGGGGCCGCCGGAGGGGCCGCTGAGGACGTAGTCCCACGTCGCGCCGGCGCTCGCGAGCCGCTCGAGGCTGGCCTTGGCCGACGCCCCGACGATGGAGAACACCGTGACCAGCGTCAGGCCGAGCGCGAGCGCGAGGGCGGTCGCGGCCGTCCGCCGCGGGTTGCGCGCCGCGTTGCCGTGCGCCATCCGGCCGATCGAGCCGAAGGGCCGCGCGAGCAGCGGGGCGATCAGCCGGAACACGACCGGCGCGACGAGCGGCGACAGGACGACGACGGCCGTGCCGACACCGAGGAAGCCTGCGCCGAGCCAGATCTGGCTCGACGTGGCGACGCCCACCCAGGTGGCGAACGCGCCGACGGCGAGCGCGAGGAGGCCGAGGGTGATGCGCGCCCCGTTGCGGTCGGACGGCGAGGCGAACTCGCCGCGCATCGCCTCGACCGGCGCCACGGCCCCGGCGCGCCGGGCGGGGACGAGCGCGGCGAGGACGGTGATCGTCACGCCGACCACCATCGTCACCGCGACGCTCGACGCCGTCAGGCTCTGCCCGCTGACCGGGATGCCGGACCCCACCGCCGACAGGACCACCGTCAGCACCTTCGCCAGCCCGAAGCCCGCGGCGAGCCCGACCGCCGACCCGGCGACGCCGACGACGAAGGCCTCGACGACCACCGACCGCGTCACCTGCCCGCGGCCGGCGCCGACCGCGCGCAGCAGCGCCATCTCGCGCGCCCGCTGCGCGACGACCATCGAGAAGGTGTTGGCGATGATGAACGACCCCACCAGCAGCGCGATCAGGCCGAACGCGGTGAGGAACGAGTTGATGAACGTCAGCGCGGTCTGGAACTGGGTGCGGCTCTCCTCGCGCAGCTCCTCGCCGGTGCGGGCCTGCAGGCCGTCGGGCAGTGCGGCGGCGACGCGGTCGCGCAGGGTCTGCTCGTCGACGCCGTCGTCGGCCGCGACCAGCAGGTCCGAGGCGTTCGTGCCGTCGGTGAACAGGGCGACCGCCTGCTCGGGCGTGAACCCGATGCCGATGAAGCCGCCGACACCGCCGCCGTCCTGCTCGAACAGCCCGACGACCTCGACCTCGAACGGTTCGCCGCTCGCGGGCACGACGGTGGTGGTGTCACCCACCGCCAGGCCGGCGTTCTCCGCCGCCGTGTCGTTCAGCACGATCTCGCCGTCCCGCTCCGGCGCGCGCCCGTCGCCGATGCGGCCGTTCGTGCTCACCGCGTCGTCGCCGATGACGAAGCCGTAGCCGAGCGACGGCGCACCGCCGCTGCTGACCGCCTCGCCGTCCGCCCCCACCAGGGTGACCGGGCCCTGCGTCGTCGGCTCGACGGCGCGGACGCCGTCGACGTCGCGCAGCTCGTCGACGAGGGCGAGCGGGACGCCGGCACCGAGCTCGTCGGTCGGCTGCACCTGCACGGCGACGCCGGCGGTGGTGAGCTCGACGATGTCGTCGAAGCTGCGGCCCAGCATCTGGGTGAAGACGAACGAGGCGGCGATGAACGCCGTCCCGAGCACCACGGACAGGACCGTGAGGCTGAACCGCACCTTGTGGGCGGCCAGGCCGCGCATCGCGACCTTGCGCATGGCGGACACGTCGACCTACCGGTCCATCGACTTCATCGCGTCGAGCACCGACTCGGGCGTGGGGTCGGCCATCTCACCCGCGATGCGGCCGTCGGCGAGGAACACGACGCGGTCGGCCGTGGAGGCGGCGCGCGGGTCGTGCGTGACGATGACGACGGTCTGCCCCATCTCGTCGACGCTGCGGCGCAGGATCGACAGCACCTCGCCGCTGGAGCGCGAGTCGAGGTTGCCGGTGGGCTCGTCGCCGAAGATCACGTCGGGACGGCTGGCGAGGGCGCGCGCGCACGCGACGCGTTGCTGCTGACCTCCGGACAGCTCGGACGGCCTGTGCCGCAGGCGGTCGCGCAGACCGAGCGTGTCGATCACCTGGTCGAGCCACTCCTGGTCCGGGCGCCGCCCGGCGATGTCGAGCGGCAGCGTGATGTTCTCGATCGCGGTGAGGGTGGGCACCAGGTTGAAGGACTGGAACACGAAGCCGAGGCGGTCGCGGCGCAGCCGCGTCATGGCCTTGTCGTTCAGGGTGCCCAGGTCGGTGTCGCCGATGAGGACGTGGCCGGCCGTGGCGCGGTCGAGTCCGGCGAGGCAGTGCATGAGGGTCGACTTGCCCGAGCCGGAGGGGCCCATGATCGCGGTGAACCCGCCGGCGGGGAACGAGACCGTGACGCCGTCGAGCGCCTTCACCACGGTGTCGCCGCGGCCGTAGACGCGCTCGAGGTCGACGGCCCGGGCGGCGGGCACCGCCGACGCGGCCGGGTCGGCGCCCGGCGCGGGAGCGGCGGTCGGGGTCTGCTGGCTCACGGTTCCGTCCTCGGGTGGTGGTGGTGCGTACCGGCCGGCGTGCCGGACCGTGGCGTCGACGCTACGTGCGCGCTGCCGCGCCGCGGCATCGGGGACGACCCTGGGACGGCCCTGATCGCACAACGCCATGGCCGAGGCGGGCGTTCCCGTCCGTCCGGGCGGGGGGTGTCGCCCCGATAACCTGGGGCGGTGAGCCTGCGCCTGTACGACACCGCCACCGCCGCCGTGCGGGACTTCGTCCCGCTGGTCGAGGGCCGGGTGGGTCTGTACCTGTGCGGCGCCACCGTCCAGTCCGACCCCCACATCGGGCACCTGCGCTCGGCCGTCGCCTTCGACCAGCTGTGGCGCTGGCTCGAGGCGGGCCACGGGTACGACGTCACCTTCGTCCGCAACGTCACCGACGTCGACGACAAGATCCTGGCGAAGAGCCGCGACGCCGGCGTGGCGTGGTGGGCCTGGGCGCTGCAGCACGAGCGCGCCTTCACCGCGGCCTACGACGCCGTCGGGCTCCGGCGGCCGACGTACGAGCCGCGCGCCACCGGCCACGTCACCGAGATGGTCGCCCTCATCGACCGGCTGGTCGAGCGGGGCCACGCCTACCGGGCCGAGGACGGGTCGAGCGACGTCTACTTCGACGTGCGCTCCTGGGAGCGCTACGGGTCGCTCACGCACCAGCGGCTCGACGACATGGCACCGGCCGAGGACGCCGACCCGCGCGGCAAGCGCGACCCGCGCGACTTCGCGCTGTGGAAGTCGGTGAAGCCGGACGAGCCCGAGACCGCCTCCTGGCCGACGCCGTACGGCGTCGGGCGGCCCGGGTGGCACCTGGAGTGCTCGGCGATGATCCGGCGCTACCTGGGCGAGGAGTTCGACGTCCACGGCGGCGGCATCGACCTGCGCTTCCCCCACCACGAGAACGAGCAGGCGCAGTCGCAGGCGGCCGGGTACGGGTTCGCCCGCTACTGGCTGCACAACGGCTGGGTCACCACCGGCGGCGAGAAGATGAGCAAGTCGCTCGGCAACTCGCTGCTGGTCACCTCGATCCTGGAGCGGGTGCGCCCGCTCAACCTGCGCTACTACCTCGGCTCGGCGCACTACCGCTCGAACATCGAGTTCCACGAGGGGTCGCTCGCCGAGGCCGCCACCGCGATGGCCCGGATCGAGGGCTTCCTGACCCGGGCGTCGCAGTGGATGGCGGGGGACACGGGTGCGATCGCCTACCCGGCGGGCCGCCCGAAGGCCTTCGACGACGCGATGGACGACGACCTCAACGTCTCCGCCGCGCTGGCCGTCGTCCACGACACCGTCCGCGAGGGCAACGCCGCCCTCGACGCCCGCGACGCGGACGCCGTGGCCGCGGCGTTCGGTGCGGTCAGCAGCATGACCTCGGTGCTGGGCATCAACCCGCACGAGGAGCCGTGGGTGAGCGGCAACCGCGCCGACGAGCGCTGGGTGAAGGCGCTCGACGCGCTCGTCCGCGTGCAGATCGACGAGCGCGCGCAGGCGCGCTCCAGCAAGGACTGGGCCAGCGCGGACGCCGTCCGCGACCGGCTCGCCGCCGCCGGCGTGGTGCTCGTCGACGGACCCGACGGCACCTCCTGGCGCCTCTCCGACACCGAGGACGGTTCCTGATGCCCGGCAACTCCCAGCGACGTGGCGCCGTGCGCCGCACCAGCAAGCCCACGGCGGGCTCCGGCGGGCGCATCAAGCGCGGCCTCGAGGGCAAGGGCCCCACGCCGAAGGCGGAGGACCGCGAGTACCACCCGGCGCACAAGAAGAAGAAGCTCGCCGAGAAGCGTTCCGGCACAGGGCGTCCGCAGGGCGGGTCGCGCCGCAACGCGGGCCGCGGCGGCTCCGAGTACGTGGCCGGACGCAACTCCGTGGTCGAGGCGCTGCGGGCCGGCATCCCGGCGTCGACGCTGTACGTGGCCTCGCGCATCGACTCCGACGAGCGGGTCAAGGAGGCGCTGAAGGCGGCGGGCGACCAGGGGCTCCCGCTGCTGGAGGCCTCGCGCGCCGACCTCGACCGGCTCACCGACGGCGCCGTGCACCAGGGGCTGGTGCTGCAGGTGCCGCCGTACGCCTACGCCGAGGTCGACGACCTGCTCGCGGCGGCCGACGAGCGCGGCCAGGCGCCGCTGCTCGTGGTGCTCGACAACGTGACCGACCCGCGCAACCTCGGCGCCGTCGTCCGCTCGACCGCCGCGTTCGGCGGCCACGGCGTCGTGATCGCCGAGCGCCGAGCCGCGGGCATGACCGCCTCGGCCTGGAAGACCTCCGCCGGCGCGGCCTCGCGGGTGCGGGTGGCGCAGGTGACGAACCTGAACCGCACGATCACGTCGCTGAAGCAGGCCGGCTGCTTCGTCCTCGGGCTCGACGCCGACGGCGACGTCGAGCTGCCCGGGCTGTCGCTCGCCACGGAGCCGGTCGTGCTCGTCGTCGGGTCGGAGGGCAAGGGCCTGTCGCGCCTCGTCCGCGAGTCGTGCGACCAGATCGTCTCCATCCCGATGGACGCGGCGACCGAGTCGCTCAACGCCGGCGTCGCCGCCGGCGTGGCGCTGTACGAGATCGCGCGCCAGCGGCGTGCGTGAGCCCGCCCGTCCCGACGACGCGGTCGAGGTCCGGTTCCGCAAGTACGACGGGCGCCCGCACTGGGTGATGTGGGCGCTGCCCCTCGGTGAGGACGAGCACGGGCACTGGCTGGGATCGCCTGCGGGCCAGGTGGTCTCGCGCCCTGACCTGTCGGTCGACCTGCCGTTCCCCTGGGCGCTGCTCGTCCCGCGCGACCAGGGTTTCGTCGCCGCGTTCAACGTGACCGGCGACCCCGAGCGGGCCGAGGTGTACGTCGACATGACGACGGTGCCGGTGTGGGAGACCCCGCAGCTCGTCACCGCCGCCGACCTCGACCTCGACGTCGTGCGGATGGTCGGAGGACGGGTGTTCGTCGACGACGAGGACGAGTTCGCCGAGCACCGGGTCGCGTTCGGCTACCCGCCCCAGGTCGTCGAGCTGGCCCAGGAGTCGTGCCGCTGGGTCCACGACCGGGTGGCTGCCGACGCCGAGCCCTTCGGTGACGTCGCCCGCGCCTGGATGGACGCCGCCACCCGCCTCTGAGCGCACCATCTCGAAAGAGCACGGATCCGGACCCCCTGGGAGGGGTCCAGCGCCCGATCTTTCGTCGACGACGGGTGAACCGGAGGGCGGGCGACCGTCGGTGGGCACGGGCAGACTGGCGCCGTGCTGGTGCGGGAGCTGGTCGACACCTCGGCGGCGGTGGCCGCGACGCGCTCGCGCCTGCGCAAGACCGAGCTGCTCTCGGCGCTGCTGCGCCGGCTCGGGGGCGACGCGCTGCCGGTCGCGGTGGGGTTGCTCACGGCCTCCCCGGCGCAGGGACGCGTGGGCGTCGGGTGGGCCACGCTCTCGGGCGTGCTCGACGCGCTGCCCGACCGGGAGGGCGAGCCGCTCGAGGTCGCCGACGTCGACGCCGCGCTCGACGCCGTCCGCGACGCGTCCGGCCCGACCGCCAAGCGCGAGGTGCTCACCACGCTGCTGCGGCGTGGTGACGCCGACGAGCGCTGGTTCCTGTCCGGCGTGCTGATGGGCGAGATGCGCCAGGGGGCGCTCGACGCGGCGCTGGCCGAGGCGGCCGCGGTCGCGTTCGAGGTGCCGTCCGAGACGCTGCGCCGGGCCTGGATGCTCACCGGGTCGCTGGCCCGCGCCGTCGTGCTCGCCCGCGACGAGGGCGTGGCGGGGCTCGAGGCGGTGCGGCTCGAGGTGCTGCGCCCCGTCCGCCCGATGCTGGCGGCGAGCGCGAAGTCGGTCGCGGAGGCGTGGAGCGACAA
The DNA here is from genome assembly GCF_054777815.1 of Angustibacter speluncae. NCBI lineage: Bacteria > Bacillati > Actinomycetota > Actinomycetes > Kineosporiales > Kineosporiaceae > Angustibacter > Angustibacter speluncae. Next base: position 34,782 of record NZ_BAAHAF010000187.1, read on the forward strand.
GGCGTTCGCCGGGTCCGAGCAGGTGTACGTCGACGAGAAGCTCGACGGCGCGCGCATCCAGGTGCACCGCGACGGCGACGCCGTGCGCGTCTTCACCCGGTCGTTGCGCGAGGTCACGTCGCGGCTGCCCGAGGTGGTCGAGGCCGTCCGGGCGCTGCCGGCGACGCGGCTGGTGCTCGACGGCGAGTCGATGGTGCTCACCGACGACGGCCGGCCGCGGGCGTTCGCCGACACGATGAGCCGCTTCGGCGCCGACGCCCCGCGCGAGGCCGTGGTGCGGCCCTACTTCTTCGACCTGCTGCACGTCGACGGCCGCGACCTGCTCGACGAGCCGCTGCACGTCCGGCTCGCCGAGCTCGAACGGGTCGCGGGGGAGTACCGGGTGCGGTGGATCGTCACCGGCGACGCCGACGAGGGCGAGGCGTTCGCGCTGGCCGCGGCCGACGCCGGCCAGGAGGGCGTGATGGTCAAGGCCCTGGGCGCCCCGTACGCGGCCGGTCGGCGCGGCAGCGCCTGGCAGAAGGTGAAGCCGGTGCGCACGCTCGACCTGGTCGTGCTGGCCGCCGAGTGGGGCCACGGACGCCGGCAGGGCTGGCTGTCGAACCTGCACCTCGGCGCGCGCGACCCGGACGGGACCTACACCGACGCAGGCGGTTTCGTCATGGTCGGCAAGACCTTCAAGGGCATGACGGACGAGACGCTGCGCTGGCAGACCGAGACCCTGCCGCAGGCCGAGGAGCGGCGGACGAAGGCGACCGTCTGGCTGCGGCCGCGGTTCGTCGTCGAGATCGCGCTCGACGGCGCCCAGCGCTCCCCGCGCTACCCCGGTGGCGCCGCGCTGCGGTTCGCCCGGCTGGTGCGGTACCGCGACGACAAGGCCCCGGACGAGGCCGACACGATCGCCGCCGTCCGCGAGCTGCTGCCGCCCGGCCACGCCTGATCCACGACGGCGCCACGGGACAGACCCTTCCGAAACCGGACGTTCCGGGTGTAGCGTCCTGCGCCAACGGTTTGTTAGGTAGATGAACAAATCGGTGCGCCCACCTCGGACCGCTGACGCTCTGGAGGATCCCGTGCTCGTCGACACCCCCTCGCCCGCCCTGGAGCGGGTCCTGCACCTGCCGCACCGCGCCCTGCGCGCCGCCGGCATCGCCCTCGCGCTCTCGCTCGCGTCGCTCGCCGGCCTCGTGACGGCGACCAGCGCTCCCGCGCAGGCCGCCGACGTGCGGACCCACGTGCTCACCGGCTACTGGCAGAACTTCGACAACGGCGCCACGAACCTGCGGCTCGCGGACGTGCCCGACGCGTACGGGATCGTCGCGGTGGCCTTCGCCGACTCGGTGCCCGGGACGCCGGGCGCCATCGACTTCCACCTCGACCCGACCCTGTCGAGCCGGCTCGGCGGGTACGACGAGGCCGCGTTCAAGGCCGACGTCGCCGCGCTCAAGGCCCAGGGTCGCCAGGTGGTCGTCTCGGTCGGCGGCCAGAACGGCACCGTCCACCTCGACGACGCGGCGGCCGGCCAGGCGTTCGCCGACTCGACCTGGGCGCTGATGCAGGAGTTCGGCTTCGACGGCGTCGACATCGACCTCGAGAACGCCCCGAACCTGGTGCACATGTCGTCCGCGCTGCGCGACCTCGCCGGCCGGGCCGGCGACGACTTCGTCCTCACCATGGCGCCGGAGACGATCTACGTGCAGCCCGGTGGCTCCTACCTCGCGCTCATCGACGAGGTCAGCGAGCTGATCACCGTCGTCAACACCCAGTACTACAACTCCGGCAGCATGCTCGGCCGCGACGGCCGGGTGTACTCGCAGGGCACGGTCGACTTCCAGACCGCGCTCGCCGACATCCTGCTCGACGGCCACCTGCGGCCCGACCAGGTCGGTCTCGGACTGCCGGCGTCGCCGTCGGGCGCGGGCAGCGGGTACGTCGACCCCGAGGTCGTCAACCAGGCCCTCGACTGCCTCGCCACCGGCCAGCGCTGCGGCAGCTACACCCCCGCGGCGCGGTACCCGACGATCCGCGGCGCCATGACCTGGTCGATCAACTGGGACGCCTCCAACGGCTACGACTTCGCGAGCACCGTCGGCGGCCACCTCGGCTCGCTGCCCGGTGGCGGCGGCCCCACGACCCCGCCCACGACGCCGCCCACCACGCCCCCCACCACGCCCCCGACCGAGGAGCCCTCGGGCTGCGACGGCACCGACCCGTGGTCCGCCGGCACCACCTACGTCGGCGGCGACACCGCGAGCCACGGCGGACACCTCTGGCGGGCCCGCTGGTGGACGCTCGGCGAGACCCCCGGCTCGGCCGACGTCTGGTCCGACCAGGGCGCCTGCTGACCCCCCCGAGGGCCGCCGGTCAGGCCCGGTCGGACGCGGACCCGACGGCGGCCAGGTCGGTGCCGGCCGACTCGACCCGGTCGCGACCGGCGGCCTTGGCCCGGTAGAGGGCCGCGTCGGCGCGCCGCACCAGGTCGTCGGCCGAGCGCAGGTCGTCGCGACCGGCCGTCGACGCGACGCCGATGCTGAGCGACACCGTCCCGCCCGGCCCCAGGCCGGGGTGCGCGACCCGGGCCGCGCGCACGCGCTCGAGCACGCGCCGCGCCACCTGCGCCGCACCGGCCTCGTCGGCGCCCGGCAGCAGCACGACGAACTCGTCGCCGCCGAGCCGCGCCACCAGGTCGTCGCGCCCGCGCACGGCGTCGGCGACGCAGCTCGCGACCTCGCGCAGGCAGCCGTCGCCGGCGAGGTGGCCGGCGGTGTCGTTGTAGAGCTTGAACCGGTCGACGTCGCACATCAGCACCGCGAACGCGCCGCCGCCGTCCTGGTGCTCGGCCCACGCGGCCGCCAGGGCCTCGTCGAAGGCGATCCGGTTCTGCACGCCGGTGAGGCCGTCGACGAGCAGCGCCGCGTGGAGGCGCTGGTTCGCCCGCTGGAGCTGGGAGGTGCGGGCGTCGACCTGCCGCTCGAGCTCGATCGCGTACGCGGTGAGCTCGTCGGTGCGGCGCAGCGTCTCGAGCGCACCGGACAGGCCCTGCTCCAGCGCCTGCCCCGTCCACCGGTCGAGGTCGGCCTGCTCGTGCACGAGCAGGCCGCTCTCGCGGCCCTCGCGACCGAGCAGGTGCACCACCAGCGTGCCGCGGTCGAGCTCGTCGCGGTGGCTGGGCGGGAGCAGCTCCTCGAGGGCGTGCGTCTCCTGGCCGGCGACGACCGGCTCGGTCCCGGACGCCCACAGCAGCCGGGCCCGGCCCTCCCGCGCGCGGACCAGGAGCATCCGGCGGACGTCGGTGCGCGGGACGTGCGCGGCGAGCTCCTCGGTCAGGGTGGTCTCGTCGGAGGCCCCGAGCAGGCCCTGCTGCAGGTCGAGCAGGCGGCGCACGCCGTCCACCTCGGCCCGGGCGGCGGCGAGGGCGCCCTCCAGGTCGTCGGTGGTCGGGTCGCCGGGCGCGGTCGTCGAGCTGCGCACCACGAGGCGGTACGGCGTCCGGACCCGCTGCGGCACCGGACGACCGGCGAGCTGGTCGAGCAGCAGCGCCGCGACCTGCCGGCCCTGCTCGACGAGCTGCTGGTCGACGGTGGTCAGCCGCGGACGGCTCGTGCGGGCCGCCAGGGTGTCGTCGAAACCCGTCACCACGACGTCGTCCGGCACCCGCAGCCCGGCGACGGCCAGGGCGTCGAGCGCGCCGAGGGCCATCTCGTCGTTGACGGCCAGGACGGCGTCGACGCGCGGCGCCCCGGCGGCGGCGCGACGTGCCAGCGCCTCGCCCAGGCGGCGGTAGGCGAGCTCGCGGGCGAAGTCGCCGCGCACGACGTCGTCGTCGGTGAGCGCCACGCCGTGGGCGGCGAACGCCCGGCGTGCGGCGTCCTCGCGCTCGGCGCTGTCGGTGTTGCCCTCCGGGCCCGCGAGCAGCAGCGGGTGGCGCCGCCCGGCGTCGCGCACCACGTGGTCGACCAGCGCACGCACCGCGTCCGCGTTGTCGCAGCTGACGTCGGGCACCCCCGGCAGCACGCTGCCGAGCGTGACCAGGGGGACGCCGCCGTGGCCGCCCAGGTCGCTGACCAGGGCGTCGACCGACGGGATGCCCTGCCAGGTGCCGACCACCCCCGTGAGCACCAGGCCGTCGACGGCGCCCGCACGCACGAGCCGGCGCAGCCAGGGGTCGTGGCCACCGCTCTCGTCCGGCGGCTGCGCGAGCACCAGCAGCGACGCCCCGGACCCGTGCAGCACCTCGCCGAGGCCCCGGACGACGGGCAGCACGTAGTCCTCGACGCGGTTCACCACCACGCCGATGCGATGCCGCCCGACGACGCGCTGCATGCCTGGTCATCGGCACCGGTGGCCGGTGACCTGAGCGGCGCCGCCGCGCGGGCACCGCCGGGTAGGGTCGGCCCCGTGCACGAGCACGTCGAGCCCGGCACCGCACCGGGCACCCAGGACGGCATCCGGCTGGACGAGGTGGAGCAGCGCGTCCTCGGCGCCCTGCTCGAGAAGCAGCGCACCGTGCCGGCGTCGTACCCGTTGAGCCAGAACGCGTTGCGCACCGCCTGCAACCAGACGAGCAGCCGCGACCCGGTGGTCGACTACGACGACCGCACGGTGCTCGACGCCGTCGCACGGCTCAAGGAGCGCGGCCTGGTGCGCACCGTCTGGACCGGCGCCGGGTCGCGGGTGCTGAAGTACCACCAGCTGCTCGACGCCGAGATCGAGCTCGACGAGGCCGGGCGCGCGCTCCTCACGGTGCTGCTGCTGCGCGGCCCGCAGTCGGCCGGCGAGCTGCGCTCGCGCACCGACCGGCTGCACCCGTTCACCGACAAGCAGGACGCCGAGCGCGTCCTGCAGGCGCTCGCGGAGCGGCCGGAGCCGCTCGTGCGCGAGCTGCCGCGCGCCGCCGGCCACAAGGACACCCGCTGGGTGCACCTGCTCGGCCCGGTGGCCGGGGGGCACGCGACCGCCGCCGCGGCACCCGCGCCGGCCGACCGCGACCGCGTGCTCGCCGAGGGCGCGAGCGCCCGCGACGCCAAGGTCGTCGCCGGGTACGACCACGTCGCGACGGCGTACGCCGAGGCCCTCGCCGAGGAGCTGGCGCACAAGCCGTTCGACCGGTGGGTCCTCGAGCAGGTCGCGGGCGTCGCCCGCCGCCGTCCCGTGGTCGACGCGGGGTGCGGCCCCGGCCACGTCGCCGCGCACCTCGCCGAGCTCGGCGCCGACGTGCGCGGCGTCGACCTGTCCGCGGGGATGGTCGCCGAGGCGCGCGAGCGGTTCCCCGACGTCGAGTTCGAGCAGGGCGACCTGACCCGGCTCCTGCGGCCGCGCACCGCGCCGGGCTGGGGCGCCGTGCTCGCCTGGTACTCGCTGGTGCACCTCGCGGGCTCCGAGCTGCGCGAGGCGGTGGCGGCGCTCGCGCGGGTGCTCGACGACGACGGCTGGCTGGTGCTGGCGCTGCACGTCGGCGACGAGGGCGTGCGGCACGTCGACACCCTGTGCGGCGAGGCCGTCGACCTCGACTTCGTGCTGCACGACCGCGAGCAGGTGCTCGACGCCGTCCGCGCCGCCGGCCTGGTCGACGTCGAGTGGTACCTGCGCGGCCCGTACGACGTCGAGGCGCAGACCGAGCGGCTGTACGTCCTGGCCCGCAAGGAGGGCTGAGCGCGCCCCCTCAGGGCGTGAGGTCCTCGCGCGCCAGGACGGGCAGCGCCTCGGTGTCGACGCCGAGCACCGACGCCTCGTCCGGCTTGTGGGGCAGCACGTGCATCAGGTAGCTGCCGAGCGCCTCGGCGAGCGAGAGGTCGCGCTGCTGCTGCTCGGCCAGGTACCAGCGGTGCTCGAGCACCTCGTGGTAGACCTCGGCCGGCTCGAGCTTGGCCCGCATCTCGCGCGGGATCGCCCGCACCACCGGCTCGAAGCACCGCGACAGCCACTCGTGGGCGACGAGCTCCTCGTCCTCGTTCTGCTGGTCGGTGTCGGCCCGGTAGGAGTCGAGGTCGTTCAGCAGCCGCCGCGCCTGGTTGTCCTCGACGTCGAGGCCGGTGAGCCGCAGCAGCCGACGCTGGTGGTGGCCGGCGTCGACGACCTTGGGCTGGATGCGCACCTGGGCGCCGTCGATGTCGGTGGCGATCTCGAGCTCGCCGACGTCGAACCCGAGCTCGTTCAGCCGCTCGATCCGGGCGCGGACGCGCCACTTCTCGCCGGCCTCGAACGACTCGGCGCCGGTGAGCTCGCCCCACAGCGACCGGTAGCGCTGCACGATCAGGTCGGACGCCGCGACGACGTCGTAGTCCTCGTCGAGCAGCTCGCCGGCCTGCAGGTCGAGCATCTCGCCGGCGATGTTCACCCGGGCGATCTCGAGGTCGTGCTCGCGCTGGCCGTCCGACAGCCGCTCGCGCAGCTGGCCGGTCTCGGCGTCGACGAGGTACGCGGCGAACGCGCCGGCGTCGCGGCGGAACAGGGTGTTCGACAGCGACACGTCGCCCCACCAGAAGCCGGACAGGTGCAGCCGCACCAGCAGCACCGCGAGCGCGTCGATCGAGCGGTCGGCGGTGTCGGGGCGGATCGTCTGGCTGAACAGGGCGCGGTACGGCAGCGAGAACTTCAGGTGCCGGGTGATCAGGCAGGGGTCGAGCTCCTCGCCGTCGGGCGTGGTGCGCCCGCTGACGACGCCCACGGGCTCGACGCAGGGGATGTCGAGACGGCCCAGCAGCCGCAGCATCTGGTACTCGTGCCGCGCGAGGTGCTCGTTGATCTCCTTGATCGCGATTACCTGGCCGGACAGCCGCGCGAACCGCACCACGTGCCGCGAGATGCCGCGCGGCAGGGCGGCGAGCTGCTCGGCGGGCCACTCCTCCAGGGGCACCGACCACGGCAGGTCGAGCAGGGCGGGGTCGGGGCGGGCGGCCTGGATCTGCAGTGCCACGGTGGGCTCCCGGGGTCTGGGTGGGAAGCGGACGGGGCGCCCACCGAAGTCGGTGGGCGCCCCGTCGCGCACGTGCTGGTCGGCCCGGCGTCAGCGGGCCGGTGACCTCACTTCGTCAGCGAGGTCGCCTCGCCGTCGGTGCGGCCGACCGAGGAGGCGTGCGAGCCCTCGGAGTCGCCGAGGCGGTGGCCGTCCTTGACGTCGAACAGGTGCGTGTGGCCCTGCTTGGCGGTCAGGTGCACCGTCTCGCCCTTGGCCGGAGGACGCCGACCGTCGACGCGCGCGATGATCTGGTGCTCCTCGCCGTTCTCGCGGGTGCGGCCGTAGATGTAGGCGTCGGCGCCGAGCTCCTCGACCACGTCGACCTCGACGGCGATACCGGTCTCGGACAGCTCGAGGTCCTCGGGGCGCACGCCCACCGTGATGGTGTCGGCCGAGGCCTCGCCGATCGCGCTGCGCGGCACCGGCACCGTGGCGTCGCCGAACTTCACGCCGCCGTCGACGGTCTTCAGCTGCAGCAGGTTCATGGCGGGGGAGCCGATGAAGCCCGCGACGAAGACGTTGTCGGGGTGGTCGTACATGCGGCGCGGGGTGTCGACCTGCTGCAGCAGACCGTCCTTGAGCACCGCGACGCGGTCGCCCATCGTCATGGCCTCGACCTGGTCGTGGGTCACGTAGACGGTGGTGACGCCGAGCCGGCGCTGCAGCTGGGCGATCTGGGTGCGGGTCTGGACGCGGAGCTTGGCGTCGAGGTTCGACAGCGGCTCGTCCATGAGGAACACCTGCGGCTGGCGGACGATCGCGCGGCCCATCGCGACGCGCTGGCGCTGGCCACCGGAGAGGGCCTTCGGCTTGCGGTCGAGGTACTGGGTGAGGTCGAGGATCTTGGCGGCCTCCTCGACGCGCTCGCGGATCTTCGCCTTCGGCTCGCCGGCGATCTTCAGCGCGAAGCCCATGTTGTCGGCCACGGTCATGTGCGGGTACAGCGCGTAGTTCTGGAACACCATCGCGATGTCCCGGTCCTTGGGCTGCATGTTGGTGACGTCGCGGTCACCGATGAGGATGCGGCCCTCGTTGACGTCCTCGAGACCCGCGAGCATGCGCAGGGAGGTGGACTTGCCGCAGCCGGAGGGGCCGACGAGGACGAGGAACTCGCCGTCCTCGATGTGGAGGTCGAGCTTGTCGACCGAGGGCTTGTCGGCCCCGGGGTAGACCCGGGTGGCCTTGTCGTACGTGACCGTAGCCATGGTGCATCGATCCCTTCACCGGCAGGTACGTGCCGGACGATCCGTCGTGAAAGGTGGACCCGGGATCAGTCGATCCCGAGCAGGTACACGCACGCAGCCGGGCCAGCGCACGACAGCGTGAGCGCCTGCTCACTCTGCCTCACCGCGTCGCCCCCGACAAGGGGCCGGCCTCCGGCGACCCCGTTCGTCCCGAGGGCTGGGACGGGGATCTCGACCGGCGGATGCGCCGCGCGGGCCACGTGGACGAGCACGCGCTCGTCCGGGTGCTCACGCAGGAAGGTGAGGGAGTCCTCGCGCACGGCCGCCCAGCGGAACCCGCCCCGGCGCAGCGCCACGTGCTCGCGCCGCAGCCGCACCAGCAGACGGTGCCACTCCAGGGTCTCCTCGTCCCAGGCGCCGCGGTCGTCCCACGGGAACGGGGTGCGGGCGTGCTCGCCGTTCACCCCGGTCAGCCCGATCTCGTCACCGGCGAACACGGTCGGGACGCCGGGCAGCGTCAGCAGGAGCGCGACGCCGACGTGGTGCAGCTCGCGGGCGGTGCGCGCGGCCTGCTCGTCGCGGTGCGCGGCGCCGGACGGGCCGCCGTCGGCCGGGTAGCCCTCGCCGCCACCGAGGACGGTGCGCACCCGGGCGGTGTCGTGGGAGTCGAGCTGGGTCGACGACGCCGTCCAGGCCCGCCACGGCATGCCGGCGCGGAAGGCGTCCATCGTCCGGGCCACCGCCTCGCCGGGCAGCCGCGGGACCTCGATCGGCAGCCCCAGGAAGGTGACCCTCTCGCGCTCGGACGAGGCGGGCGGCGCCGGGTCGGGGCGCAACCAGGTCCAGACCGGACGGGTGAAGCCGGTGTAGTTCATGGTGCCGTGCCAGCCGTCGCCGGCCAGGTCGCCGCCGGCGTCGTGGCCGTGCTCGGCGAGCAGCCAGGTCTGGCGGCCCGTCTCGTCGCGGGCAGCGGCCATCGTGGCGCGCAGGTCGCGGGCGACGCCGTGCGCGTCGTCGGCGCCTGCGTAGCGGCCGGTCATGTTGGCGACGTCGATGCGCCACCCGTCCAGGGCCACGGGGTCGTGCAGCCAGCGGCCCACCACCGAGCCGCGGCCGCGGTACAGGGCGTCGCGCAGGGCGTCCGAGGAGTGGTCGAGCTTCGGCAGGCTCGGCACGTCGAGCCACGACACGTAGTCGTGCGGGTGCTCGCGGAACCGGTAGTACGCGGCGCTCGGCGCGGACGGGTCGGCGCTCGCGTTCGCGAACCACTCGTGCCCGACGCCGGTGTGGTTCGTCGTGAGGTCGCCGACCACGCGCAGCCCCCGCTCGTGCGCCGCCGAGGTCAGCCGTGAGAGGGCCTCGGTGCCCCCGAGCACGGGGTCGGCGTGGTCGAACGAGACCGCGTCGTAGCGGTGGTTCGAGCGGCCCTCGAAGACGGGCGTCAGGTACAGGCAGGTGACGCCGAGGTCGACCAGGTGGTCGAGGTGCTCGACCACGCCGTCGAGGTCGCCGCCGAACCACTGCGCCGCCACCTCGCGGCCGTCCTGGTCGCGCGGCAGCACCGGTTCGTCCCAGCGCGCGGGGACGGCCCAGGCGGGGGCGACGCCGGGGGCGTCGACCGGCGGGGCGGCCGACGACCGCGCGAACCGGTCGGGGAACACCTGGTAGACGACGGCGTCCTCGACCCACTCCGGCGCGGGCTCGTGCGAGCTGAGGACGAAGTCGTCGTGGTCGGGCACGTCGCGCGGGTGCAGCCCGGTGCCGTTCAGCCAGCCGTAGGGCACCGGCGACCCGGCGTCGCCCTCGAGGAAGAACCGGTACCGCGTGACCGGGTTGTGCACGAGGACGTCTGCGCCCCACCAGGTCTCGCGGTCGTCCTCGTGCTCGACGGTCGCCGCCGCCAGCGCCGGCTCGGCGTCGCGCAGGACGCGCACCACCACCTGCCGGGCGCGGTGCGCGTGCGGCACGCGCAGCCGCACCCGCACCACATCGCCGGGACGCGGGTGCCGGACGGCCACGTGCAGGGGCGACCCGTCGTGGTGCGGCAGGTCGAGCAGGTGGCCGTCGGCGGGCGGACCCTCGCGACGGTGTCGGGGACTCATGCGGGCGAGGGCCTCTCGATCGGGACGGCGTGGTGGGCGTGCACGGCCCGAGCGGTGGAGCCGCGCACCACCAGCTGCGGGCGGAAGACGTACTCGGCGCGGGGTGCGGGCGTCCCGGCCATCTCGTCGAGCAGGATGCGGGCCACGGCGGCGCCCATCTCCGCCACGGGCTGGCGGACCGTGGTGAGCGGCGGGTCGGTGAACTCGGTGAGCGGGGAGTCGTCGCTGCCGACCACGGAGACGTCGTGGGGCACCCGCATCCCGCGGCGGCGCACCTCGCGGATCGCGCCGAGGGCCATCGGGTCGGAGCCGCAGACGACCGCGGTGGCCCCGCGGTCGAGCAGCGCGGCGGCGGCGCGCTGGCCGCCCTCGACGCGGAACACGGTGGTCTGCACCAGGTCGTCGACGTCGGCGGTGACGCCGAGGTGGCGCCGCACCGCCTCGTGGAACCCGGCGACCTTGCGGGCCACCGGGACGTAGCGCGGCTGGCCGGTCGCGAGGCCGATGCGGGTGTGCCCCAGACCGACCAGGTGCTCGACCGCCTGGTGCACGCCGGCGGCGTCGTCGCAGCTGACGAAGGGGGCCTCGAGCCCGTCGCGGAACCCGTTGACCAGCACCAGGTGCAGGCCGCGCCGCTGCATCTCGGCGTAGCGCCGGTGGTCGGTGGTGGTGTCGGCGTGGTGGCCGCTGACGAAGACCGCGCCGCTCGCGCCGCGCTCGAGCAGCATGTCGACGTACTCGTCCTCCTGCACGCCCCCGGGCGTCTGGGTGCACAGCACCGACGTGTACCCGGCCCTGGCCAGGGCCGTCTCGATCACCTGCGCCATGTGCGGGAAGACCGGGTTGTCGAGCTCGGGCACGAGCAGGCCGACGAGCCCGGCCGAGCGCCGGCCGCGGCGCGGCGGTCGCTCGTACCCCAGGTCGTCGAGCGCCGCGAGCACGGCGGCGCGCACCGGCTCCGAGACGGTCGTGCGCCCGTTGAGCACCCTGCTCACCGTGGCTGCGCTGACACCGGCCCGGGCGGCGATGTCTGTCAGTCGCACACCCACGACGTGAAACCTAGCCCGTGAAATTGCTGAAATCGAGACCGAAAACGGCTTCCATCCGACCGCAAGAACTTGCTAGCGTCCGACCTGTCGATTTCGGGTCACCCGTCCGGGTGCCCGGGACGACGGCCACACAGGCGACGACGCCCCCTCGGCGCCGTCCCACCGCGTCCGATCGAGGAGTCCCATGCGCCACCTGTCCCCGAAGCTGGCGGCCGTCGCCGGCGTCGCCTTCCTGCTGTCGGCCTGCGGTGGTGGTGGCGGTGAGGCCGCCCCCTCGTCGTCCTCCGCCGCCGACCCGAGCGCCTCCGAGAGCGGCGCGCCCGCCCGCGGCGACGCCGACCTGGTCATCTGGACCGATGACCTCAAGGCGCCCGCGATCCGCGGCATCGCCGAGCAGTTCGGTGAGGAGAACGACATCACCGTCGACGTGCAGGTGGTCTCCGCCGACCTGCAGGCGAACTTCGTCACGGCGAACACCGCGAACAACGGCCCCGACATCGTGGTCGGCGCGCACGACTGGATCGGCAACCTGGTGCAGAACGGCGCGATCGAGCCGCTGCAGATCACCGCCGACGACCTGTCCGGCTACGGCGACGTCGCCGTCGAGGCCACCACCTACGACGGCCAGCTCTACGGCCTGCCGTACGGCATCGAGGCGCTCGCGCTCTACCGCAACACCGACCTGGCCCCGGCTGCCCCGGCGAGCCTCGACGAGGCCTTCGCCACCGGGCTGCAGCTGAAGCAGGCCGGCACCGTCGAGTCGGCGTTCAACCTGCCGGTCGGCGAGCTCGGCGACGCGTACCACATGGAGCCGCTGTACACCTCGATGGGCGGCGTGATGTTCGAGCGCGACGCCGAGGGCAGCTACGACCCCGCGACGCTGGGCGTCGGCCAGCCCGGCTCGATCGCCGCGGCGCAGAAGATCTACGAGCTCGGCGAGGCGGGCTCCGGCGCGCTGACCCGCTCGGTCTCCGGCGACAACAGCATCGCGCTGTTCGCCGACGGCAAGGCGCCGTTCCTGCTGTCGGGCCCGTGGGCGCTCGCGGACGTGAAGGCGTCCGGCATCCCCTTCGAGATCCAGCCCGTCCCCGGCTTCGCCGGTCAGCAGCCGGCCGTCCCGTTCGCGGGCGTCCAGGCGTTCTTCGTGGCCTCGAACGGCCAGAACAAGGCCTTCGCCCAGGAGTTCATCCAGAGCGGGATGAACAACGAGGAGGCCATGACCGCGATGTTCGAGGGTGCCGGCCTCCCGCCGGCGATGACCTCGGTGCGCGAGGCGGTCAGCGCCGACAACCCCGAGGTGGGCATCTTCGCCACCGCGGCCGAGGCCGGTGACCCGATGCCCGCCATCCCGGCGATGCAGTCGGTCTTCGAGCCGCTCGGCAAGGCCTACGCCGCCATCGTGGGCGGGGCCGACCCGACCCAGACGATGACCGACACCGGCGCCACCATCAAGCAGGCCATCGGCGGCTGATCCCCCGAGCGCGAGCCCGCCCCGCCACCCCGGGGCGGGCTCGCGCCGGTCGGCCTGCACCACCGCACCACCGCACCACCGCACCACCGGGGCACCGCCCCACCACCCCTCCTGCACCCCTGAACGCCGGGAGCCCCCGTGGTCCAGACGACGACGACGCCGTCCACCCCCGCCACCCCCGAGCCGCCGCCGACGCGGCGCCGGCAGAGCACCACCCGACCCGGCGTGCTCGCCGTCAAGGTCCTGGCGCTCGGCACCGTCGTCGGCACCGCGGCGGCCCTGACACCGGCCCTGCTGGGAGGTGAGCGCTGGGGCTTCCTCGCCGCGATCTGGGCGATCGCCCTCGTCCTGGTGGCCACCTACGCGACCGGTCGCGGGCTGCCGGCGAAGTACCTGGTGCCCGGCACGCTCTTCCTCGTCCTGTTCGTGGTGTACCCGGTGGTCGCGACCGCGCAGCTGTCGACGACGAACTTCGGCGACGGCACGCGGACCTCGAAGGAGGAGACGGTCTCGCGGATCATCGGCTCGTCGGTCGTCCAGACCCCGGACGCCCCGCGCTACAACCTCACGGTCGCCACGGAGGGCTCGCCCACCGACGGCCCCTTCACCTTCTTCCTGGTCTCCCAGGGTGACGGCACGGTCTACGCCGGGACGCCCGACGGGCTCACCGAGGACCCCGAGGGCGTCACCGTCGAGGACGACCGGGTCACCGCCGCAGACGGCTACGAGGTCCTCACGCCCGGCCAGGTGAACGACGCCGGCGCGGCGCTCGCCGAGCTCGCGGTGCCGACCGAGGACGGCGCGATCCGCCAGCTCGGCATCCGCGAGGCCTTCGAGGGCGTCACGACGCTGCAGTACGACGAGGCCGCCGACACGATCACCAACACCCAGACCGACGTCACCTACACCGTGCAGACGGTCGGCGACCGCGAGCTGTTCGTCGACGCCGACGGCAACCGGTTGTCCGACCAGTCGTGGCGCGCGGACGTCGGGTTCGCCAACTTCGAGCGGATCTTCACCGACAGCCGCATCAGCGGCGACTTCCTGCGGATCTTCGTCTGGACGGTGGTCTTCGCGACCCTGTCGGTCGTGACGACCTTCGGCGTCGGCCTCCTGCTTGCCGTCACCCTGAACGACGTGCGGGTCCGGGGCCAGCGGGTCTACCGCTCGATCCTGCTGCTGCCCTACGCGATCCCCGGCTTCATCTCGCTGCTGGTGTGGGCGAGCTTCTACAACCGCGACTTCGGCCTCATCAACGACCTGCTCGGCACCGACATCAACTGGCTCGGCGAGACGTTCTGGGCGCGGACCGCCCTGATCATCACGAACACCTGGCTCGGGTTCCCCTACATGTTCCTCGTGGCCACCGGTGCGCTGCAGTCGATCCCGGCCGAGCTCAAGGAGGCGTCGAGCATCGACGGCGCCAGCGGCTTCTACGGGTTCCGCAAGGTGACCTTCCCGCTCTTGCTGGTCTCGGTCGCCCCCCTGCTGGTCGCGACGTTCGCCTTCAACTTCAACAACTTCACCGCGATCTTCCTGCTGACCGAGGGTGGCCCGTTCACCCCGGACAACCCGACGGCGGGCGGCACCGACCTGCTCATCAGCTACACGATCCGGCTGGCGTTCGGCGCCGGTGGTGCCCAGATCGGCTTCGCCGCGGCGATCTCGGTCTGCCTGTTCATCCTCACCGGCGTGATCGCCGCGCTGCAGTTCCGCCTGACCCGCTCCCTCGAGGACGTGAGCTGAGATGACCGCGAACCAGCCCATCGAGACCGACCCGGCCACCGGGCAGGTCGCCCTGCCCGCCGTGGCCGACGAGCCGCGCGCACTGGCGCCGCAGGTGAAGCTGAAGGGCGCCCGCTGGTGGCGCGAGGTCGGGTGGCGCCACGCGGTGGGCCTGGTGGCCGTGGTCTTCGCGGTCTTCCCGATCCTCTACATCGTCTCGGCGGCCCTGAACCCGATCGGCTCGATCACCTCGACGTCGCTGATCCCCACCCAGGTCAGCTTCGTGAACTTCGAGTCGATCCTCACCGACCCAAACCGACCCTTCCTGCGGTGGTTCGCCAACACGCTGATCCTGTGCGTCGTGGTGCCGCTCGGGCAGGTGTTCTGCAGCGCGCTGGCGGCGTACGCGTTCTCGCGGTTCCGGTTCACCGGACGCCGTCCCGGCCTGCTCACCCTGCTGCTGATCCAGCTGTTCCCGCAGTTCCTCGCCGCGGTCGCGCTGTTCACCATGTTCACCGAGATCGGCGAGGTGGTGCCGGCGCTCGGGCTCAACACCCTGCTCGGGTACGCGCTGGTGCTGATGGGCGGCGCGCTCGGCCAGGTCTGGCTGATCAAGGGCTTCTTCGACGCCATCCCGCGCGAGCTCGACGAGGCGGCGATCATGGACGGCGCCGGCCACGCCACGATCTACTTCCGGATCATCCTGCCGCTGGTGCGGCCGATCCTGGCCGTGACGGGCCTGCTCGCGTTCATCGGCATCATCAGCGAGTTCCTGCTGGCGTCGATCTTCCTCACCGGCAACGACAGCAAGACCCTCGCCATCGGCCTCTACGGGATCATCGACGCCGACCGGTCGAACAACCTCGGGGTGTTCGCCGCCGGGGCGCTGCTCGCGGCCGTCCCGGTGATCCTGCTGTTCCAGTACCTCCAGCGCTACATCGTCGGCGGGCTGACGGCCGGCGCGGTGAAGGGGTAGGCGGCAGCGGGTGCCACGACTTGCGCACGGACGTTGCAAGATCGCTGCAAGCGGCTGACGACGATGCAGTACGGTTCCACCCATGCGCGCGCGGCTCGCTGACATCGCAGGTCAGGCGGGGGTCAGCGAGGCCACCGTCAGCCGGGTGCTCAACGGCAAGCCCGGGGTGGCCGACTCGACCCGCCAGGCCGTCCTCACCGCGCTCGACGTCCTCGGGTACGAGCGGCCGTCGCGGTTGCGCAAGAAGTCGGCCGGCCTCGTCGGCCTGATCACCCCCGAGCTCGAGAACCCGATCTTCCCCGCGTTCGCGCAGGTGATCGAGTCGGCGCTCGCCCAGCACGACTACACGCCCGTGCTGTGCACCCAGACGCCCGGCGGCGTGCACGAGGACGACTACACGACGATGCTGCTCGAGCGGGGGGTGTCCGGCATCGTCTTCGTGTCGGGGCTGCACGCCGACAGCACGGCCGACACCGGCCGGTACACGACGCTGCGCGAGCGCGGCCTGCCCATCGTCCTGGTCAACGGGTACGCCGAGGGCGTCGACGCCCCGTTCATCAGCAACGACGACGTCGCGTCGATGGACATCGCCGTGGCGCACCTGGTCTCGCAGGGCCACACCCGGATCGGGCTGGCGCTCGGCCCGTCGCGGTTCGTGCCGGTGATCCGCAAGGTCACCGGGTTCAGCGCCGCGCTGCGCAGCCACCTCGCGCTGTCGGCCGCGGAGATCGACGACCTGGTCGAGTTCTCTCTGTTCTCCGTCGAGGGCGGCGCCGCGGCGGGCTCGCGCCTGGTCGACCGCGGGTGCACGGCCCTGATCTGCGGGTCGGACCTGATGGCGCTCGGCGCCATCCGCGCGGTCCGCGAGCGCGGGCTGCGGGTCCCGGAGGACGTCTCGGTCGTCGGGTACGACGACTCCGTGCTCGTCGCGTTCACGGACCCACCGCTCACGACGGTGCGCCAGGCCGTGCCGGCGATGGGCGCCGCCGCCGTGCGCGCGCTGCTCGACGAGATCAACGGGACGCCCGCGCCGCGGGCCGAGTACGTCTTCCGCCCCGAGCTCGTCGTGCGGGGGTCGACCGCGGCCGCGAGGCGCTGACCCTCGGTCAGCCGTGCAGCAGGTCGGCGAGGTCGTTCAGCAGGTCGGCCATCGCCTCGCAGTCGGCGACCCGGAACTCCGCCGCCGTCTCGCCCTCGCCGACCTTGATGCCGACGTCGCCGTTGGCCGGCCACAGGCGGCGCAGCACGTGCTCGTCGGTCACGTCGTCGCCGGCGAAGAACACCGCCGCCGCACCGGCGTCGGCGCGCAGCGCGTCGACGGCGGTGCCCTTGTCGGCCTCGACGACGCTCAGCTCGACGACGTCCTTGCCCCGCAGCGCCGTCACGCCCTCGTGCGCGGCCGGTCCCCGCAGGGCGGCGGCGGTGGCGCGGGCCGCGATGGTGCCGCGGGCCTGCCGGGTGTGCAGGACGGCACCGGTCGGCTTGGTCTCGACCCGGGTGCCGGGGTTCTCCTCGGCGAGCTCGGCGAGCTCGGCGTGGACCCGCTGGAGCAGCTCGAGCGTGGGGCCCTCGACGGCGTTGCGGCCGTCCTCGACCTCGGCCCCGTGGCTCGCGACGAGCACGGCGCCCGGCGGCGGTGACGCCACCGCGCGCAGGTCGTCCATCGACCGGCCGCTCACCAGGGCGAGCGTGACGCCGTCGGCGGCGACGATGCTGCGCAGCGCGCTGCGGGCCACCGGCAGCATCCGGCTGGTCGACGGGTCGTCGACGAGCGGCGCGAGCGTGCCGTCGAAGTCGAGCGCCACGACGAGCGGCCGCATCGAGGCGAAGCGGCGCAGGGCCGCCTCGAGCGAGGTGGGGTCGAGGGCGGTCGCCCGCGAGGGGTCCTGCCCCGGCCGGCGGGGGCTCACCGGTGCGCCTGCTGCAGATCGGCGAGGAACCGCTCGGCCCACGCGTTGACGTCGTTCTCGAGCACCTTGCGGCGGAGCGCCCGCATGCGCCGCGCCTGCTCCCTCGGTTCCATCTCCACGGCCCTCATGATGGCGTCCTTGAGTCCCTCGATGTCGTGGGGGTTCACCAGGAGGGACTGGCCGAGCTCGACTGCGGCGCCAGTGAACTCGCTCAGGACCAGCACCCCGGCGTCGTCGTGGCGGCACGCGACGTACTCCTTGGCCACCAGGTTCATGCCGTCGCGCAGCGAGGTCACGAGCATGACGTCGGCCACCTGGAACATCGCGGCCATCTCGGGCCGCGGGTAGGAGTGGTGCAGGTACACGACGGGCGTGTGGCCGAGGGTGCCGTGCCGGCCGTTGATGCGTCCGACGGCGAGCTCGATCTCGTCCTTGAGGCGGCGGTACTGCTCGACCCGCTCGCGGCTCGGGGTCGCCACCATCACCAGGACCGTCTCGGCGGGGTCGAGGCGACCCTCGTCGAGCAGCTCCCCGTACGCCTTCAGCCGGTGCATGATGCCCTTGGTGTAGTCGAGCCGGTCGACCCCCATGAGCACCCGACGCGGGTTCCCGAGCTCCTCGCGCACCTGCGCGACCCGCTCGGCCGTCGCGGCGTCACGGGCCAGTGCGTCGAGGCCGCGCGAGTCGATCGAGATCGGGTAGGCGCGGGCGGTGACGGTGCGACCGGCGGCGTCGTCGGTGGACTCCTCCGAGCGGACCGTGACCCGTCCCCGCGCCGGGGCGAGGCCGCGGGCGCGGCGGGCGGCCCGCAGCACGTTGCCGGCGTCCTGCTCGCGCTGGAAGCCCAGCAGGTCGGCGCCGAGGAGGCCCTCGACGACCTGCCGCCGCCAGGGCAGCTGGGCGAAGATCTCGTACGGCGCGAACGGGATGTGGTGGAAGTAGCCGATCCGCAGGTCCGGCCGCTGCGCGCGCAGCATCGCCGGCACCAGCTGCAGCTGGTAGTCGTGCACCCAGACCTGGGCGTCGGGCGCGGCCTGCGCGGCCGCGGCGTCGGCGAACCGCTGGTTCACGGCGACGTAGGCGTCCCACCACTCGCGGTGGTACTCGGGCGGGGCGATGACGTCGTGGTAGAGCGGCCACAGCGTGCCGTTCGAGAAGCCCTCGTAGTAGTCGGTGATCTCCTGCGCCGACAGCGGCACCGGCACCAGGTGCATGCCCTCGGCGTCGAAGGGGTCGGGGGCCTCGCCCGCCGCGCCGGTCCAGCCGACCCAGGCGCCGCCGCGCTCCTGCATGACGGGCTCGAGCGCGGTGACCAGGCCGCCCGGCGAGCGGGTCCAGGCCAGCTCCTCGCCCGGCTCGCTGGTGAGGTCGACGGGCAGCCGGTTGGCCACCACGACGAAGTCGTGGCGGCCGCGACGTCGGCGGGCGCGGGAGGGGCGTCCGGGCGTGCTCGGCACGGTGGTCCAGCTCCTGGTGCAGGGGGGTCGGGGGTGGGGCCGACCCTAGCCGTCGGACGCCCGCCCGGCAGGTCGGAGGGGTTCCGGCGGAGCCCCCGCGGCGATACCGTCGGTGCCCCGGTACCGGAGTCTCGGAGGTGCTCGATGCGGATCGTGGACGTGCTGCGCAGCAAGGGCGACGCGGTGGTGACGGTCGAGCCCACGCAGACGGTGGCGCGGCTGCTCGCGCTGCTCGACGAGCACGGCATCGGCGCCATGGTGGTGTCGTCCGACGGACGTACGGTGCACGGCATCGTCAGCGAGCGCGACGTGGTGCGCCGCCTGCACAGCGACGGGCCCGCCCTGCTCGAGCGCACCGTGGGCGACATCATGACCAGCGACGTGCACACCTGCGAGCCCGACGTCGCCATCGACGACCTGATGCGGCTGATGACCGACCGACGGGTGCGGCACGTGCCCGTGGTCCGCGACGGCGCCCTCGCCGGCATCGTCAGCATCGGCGACGTCGTGAAGCACCGCATCGACGAGCTCACCAGCGAGCGCGACCAGCTCTCCGCCTACATCCAGAGCTGACCCGCGACCGCGGGGGGTCGGTGCGGTGAAGACCCGGTGCAGGACCGCGGACGCGACCGGTTCGTGACCTGCGCGCCGCGCGTCCCGGGCCACGGGCTCCCGTACCGTGAACCGGGTGAGCGAGACGGTCGGCACCGGGCGACGCCTCGGCCGGTACCGCCTGGCCCAGACGATCGGCCAGGGCGGCATGGGGGTCGTCCACCTCGCGCTCGACCCGGACGGGCGCGCGGTGGCCGTCAAGGTGCTGCGCCCGCACGTGGCGGGCGACCCCGAGGCGCGCGAGCGGCTGGCCCGCGAGGTCGACACCCTCACCCGCGTCCGCAGCCCCCGGGTGGCCGAGGTGCTCGACGCCGACGTCGACCACGACACCCCGTACGTCGTCACCCGCTACGTGCCCGCGCCGCCGCTGGACCGCTACGTCGCCGACCACGGCCCGCTCGGCCCGGACGAGCTCGCCCGCCTGGGCCTCGGCCTGGGGGAGGCGTTGTCGGCGATCCACCGGGTCGACGTCGTGCACCGCGACCTCAAGCCCGCGAACGTCCTGATGCTCGACGGCGAGCCGGTCGTCATCGACTTCGGCATCGCCCACGTCGCCGACGACATCCGGCTCACCAGCACCGGGCTGGTGATGGGCACGCCGGGCTACCTGTCGCCCGAGCTGGTCGAGGGCGCGCCCGTGCGGCAGGCCGCCGACTGGTGGGGCTGGGCCGCGAGCCTGGCGTTCGCCGCCACCGGCCGGCCGCCGTTCGGGCGCGGCCCGCTGGAGGTCGTCCTCGACCGGGTGCGCCGCGGCGCCCACGACCTCGACGGCGCGCCGTCGGTGCTCGTGCCCGTGCTGCAGGCCGCGCTGTCGCCGCGGCC